>JALYZH010000155.1 GCA_030948945.1 Gemmatimonadota bacterium
TCGAATAGCACAAGGCCTTTTCACCATTGGATGAAATTTCGAGCGGAAGCTTTTCAGGACCGGCTGGCCTTTGCGGCGGATCTAGCCCAAGCCAGGAACCGGATCGGAGGAGGCCAGGCGGGCCTCGCGAAGGCGATCGGCAGGGAGGCTGGTGAACCGATCGGGCAATCGGGCGTATCGAAGTGGCTGGGTTCGAAGGGGAACCGCCCGAGCCTCGAGTACATAGCTGCGCTCGCTAGGTTGGCGGGGATTGACCCTGGGTGGCTCGCCATGGGCGAACTAAGCGCGGCGCCGGCCCCGGAAAGTTATCTGCAGTTGCCGGAGGGAACGGGCGCGGTCGCCGGGCTAACCAGTAAGTTTCCCGCGGCGAACACTCCACGCCGGCGGATCAAGACGCCTACTCGGAAGACTCCGCGAGCATCAGGTGAATAAGATTCTTCCGCGCGTGCCAGCGTTTGAGATCGGCGACGAGCTCCTCGTCCATGGCGTCGACGCGGAACTGGAGCAGGGCCATACGCGCTCCGTGGGAGTCGAGTGCCTTTAGTTCGAGCTGTCCGGGAGCTGCATCCAGCTCCTCGAAGATCCCGTCCGCCACCATGGCTGATACCTCAACCGTCGTCTAGTCAAGCATTGAGAATACATCCGTACACACAAGACCGGGATGTCGATTTCGTATCACCCGAGGGTCGATTTCATATCAGGGAGGGAGAAGCACATGAGAATGGTCCGGATCGCGGGTATCGCACTGCTGCTTGGATGCGGCGGCTCCGCGGATACGACAGCGGTCGCGGTCTCCATCGTCGGCACATGGAACGCTCGAACCATCGACGGCGTTCCGCTGCCGGCGCCCGATCAGTATTCGCAGACGCTTAGCGATAAACTCGTCGTGAACAGCGGTGGGAGTTACGTAGAGACTCAGGTCTACGAGCTACGCACATCAGCGTCGGGCTGGACAACGCCAATCACTTCCACCGACCCCGGTGCTTGGGGCGGCTTCGGCAACGCGTTCCATTTCAGGCCCACTGCGGCGAATGCCCTGACTCCGGATTCGCAGGCCGTTTTTGATGGGACGACGCTTCGGGTAAGCTGGGAGATCGAAACAAGCAGTGGACCGATCGTGCAAGTTTTCGCTTACACTCAGTAGGCATCCCAATCGCTGCATTTATGGAAGCGGAGGACCGACCGTGTGTATCCCGCAGTTCTCGAACTGATCGGGTGGGTGAGAGTCCGCGCCGGCGTCGAACCCACTCCAGTAATTCAGCTGATGCACGATCTCATGCGTGATGAGACTCTTGTCGAGAACGGATCCCTGCGCGATGTAAATCGTGAGGTGTCGGCTATCCGTGAAGCCGTATAGCGCTTCAGCCATAACGCCGCGGCGAAATGACCTGGCGTTGATCTGAACAAAGTGCATCGCCTTTATCAGCTCGGTCGGGAGAATGAGCTTCTCGCAGTCAGCGATCTCCTTCCACCAGCTGGCGTAGACAAGCGGCTGCTCGTATTCAGACACCCAGGGCAGCGATCGATCGACCTTTGCCGAATCGTTCGGCCGGACCGACGCGCGCAGCTGCGATCCTGTCAAGTCCTGCGCACCGACGCTGATCGGGAGCGCGACCGCGAGCGGAACGATTGCGATCGCCGCGAGCTCGAGGAGTTTATTGAGCCTCACGCTGCACGCTCACTGCGGACGCGGGCCGCGTTGTATTCCACGAAATAGCACGACCGGCATTTCCCTCGAGCGAAGTACTTGCCTCCGCATTCGCACGGCTTCCTTAACCGGCCGCGCTCGCTGACCCGGCAGCTCGAGCACTGAGTCCGGCCGGCCTCGACAGATTTTCCGCAGGCGCATCTCGTCTTCCTTGCCGGTTGCGTGTAGTGCCACTGCTTGGAGGGAAGCCGATCGGCCGAGGAGCGCAGGTGACGAGTGGCCTCGAGCAGGTAGACGTGAAACCAATCATCGAAAGGATGAGGAGCGCCGGGGGGCTGCTTTGGTTGGGCGACGCAAAGCAACGGCGAACCGCTTTTACCCACCCGGACGCCCTTCATCTTCCCGCTCCACAGTGACCGCAGATCTCAGTGCCGCGCCCCGCGACGAATCCGCGACATATTCCGCACAACCGGCCGGGACTCGAGAGCGAGGAGTTGTATCTGCGTCGTGGTTGCTCAGGCTCAGCGAGCCAGGACCATTCGTCCGGTCGCGTGCGCGAAGCGCCAACGCTCTCGATGTCGAGCTGCTGCACGATCTTCGAGACCTCCGCGACGTAGCGCCTCACGTCTGGCTGTCTCCGCACGGCACGAGCTGGCCGTTGGTGACGAAGCCGTGATAGCGCGGGCTCCGGATGCTCTCGCGAATCGTGAGCGTCTCGGGCCTGCGTGGATCTCCGGTGCGGACCCAGCGGCCGTCATCGACCAGCCAGTCCACGCCGTCGGGCAGCATCATGCGCAGGCAGATCCCGTCGGCGGCCTCCGCTCCCCACCACTTGCAGTGCCACATTGCTCCCGGAGGCGCCTCGCGGAGTACAAAGGGCCGGCCGTTTGGCGCACCGGTGTAGAGGGTTTCCGCCCAAACCCGCTTGATCGAATCGTTGTCGAAGGGGATTCCGCAAGCCTCACAGCGCTCGGGCCACTGAGGGCTATCGTCGCTCACCAGCCCCTTACGATCCCCCTCTATGCCATTGGGTAGATCCTCGATCCATGCCGACCGAAGCGCGTGCTCGCGAATAACGTTGGTTGCTTCGCATGACTCGCGAGAGCCAAGAGAGGCGACGCACTTACGCGTTGAGTCATACCGATAACGGCGTAGCCGAACGCGGCAAAATTCGGATGGCTCAGTCCAAAAGCATCGAACGACGCCGCTCATTTCCCGCTCATTTCCGACGCCAACGCCAGAAAGAAGAGGAGCGAGCACAGAAAGCCGAAGAGGCGCTTCACCGGTGTGCCCATGCTGAACTGGTCGAGTAGATGCTCTCGAGGGAGATCTCGACCACGTATCCCGGTCTCCAACACGTCCGATCAAACGTGTAGTCGCCGCCTCCCGAGTAGTGCGCTACCACGGTGAAGCAGTTGTCCGATCCGAACCATTTGGTATCGACGAACTGGATGCGCTTGCCGCCCATCCCTTTAACGACGCCTAAGGAGTGACGCCCCGTACCGGCCAAGTAGAACGTGGGATCGATGGCGTCGTCCACGCGATTGTTCTGGATCGTCAGTGGGATGAGCGTGGTGATATCGCCTGATGTAACTAGCGGCGTCGCTGGCTCGCCGTCGTAGAGCGGATCGTGCTGAACGCATCCCGTCACCAGAGCGATTGCTGCAACCGCTAGAGTCCTATGCTTCATTTCTTGATCGCCGCCACGACGTCCGCCGCTTTGTCGCTCACCTTCTCGACTGTGCGCGCGCCGATGTAGCCGCCGATGCCGAGCTTGAGCAGGGACCACATGTCAGGCGGGATCTCGATCGGGTGAATGCTCGGCGCGAAAGCTCCGATCGTGCCGACGACGATGTAGTTCCAAACGATGATGAAGACGAAGGTGAGCATCGTGATCGGCCGCCAATTCCGCGCGAGCCAGGAATCGCTCTTCACCTCCGCGGTGACGACGGAAGCCTGCTGGACCGCGAGCTCCTTGTCCGCCTCGAGGCCTTTCACCGCGAGATCGTGCGCCATCTCTTCGACCTGGAGCTGTGCGGCGAGCTTGTCCTTCGGGTCGGCGATGAACTTGTCGAGGATCCCCTTCACGGAATCGGTGAGTCCGCTTAGGCCGCCTGTGAAGAGATCGGTGATGGGATTGCTCATAGGTTGATCAGTTCGCGCCGACCGCAGCCCACACGGCGGGTAATCCGCCCTGGGCGTAGAGGGAGCGCGCCTCGTTGGACGGAGACCGCCGGCACTTGCCCCATTGGTAGTGCGGCTCGTCGGGGTGAGGCCATTCCGCGCCCGCGGAGAGGCCGTGACGCTTGAAGATTTCGGTGACCTGGTGACGCCACTCCGGAGTCACGTCCCATCGCTTGCTCGCGGATATGACGTCGACGGCAAGACCGAAGAAGTGCCAGCCGTACTGCGCGCTCTCGACGTTGGTGACGGTGTAGTCGGGCGGGATCTCGGTCCGACCGCGGCACCAGTAGATGTGCTGCAGTTCGTCCGATCGGAGCGATTCATATACGATCGCGTCCAGCCTCTCGTCGTTGCATTCGACGATCGCGGCGTCAACCGCTTTCCGCATCACCGGCGCCAAGACGTCGAGCGAGCTCACGACCATCGCATCGGTATCCGGATGGTCGAGTCCCGCGCTCACGGGAGATCCTCGCGCGGGACTGGCCTATCATCCCGGCGGCGCCCGGTCTCGCTCCGGCGATCGAGCAGCTTGTCGACGTCCTCGCGCAAAACTTCGACGTCGCGGTTGAGCCCATTCGTGCCCGTGTAACCGAATAGGCAATCGGTGAGGCGGGTGATCGCTCGGCTGACGTCGCGCGTCACCTTGACCACCCAGCCCATGAGGCTGACGACGATTACGCCAGCCAGGTAGAGAACCGCTCGAGAGAGATCGCTGTCGCCGGCGATCGTGAAAACTGGCTGAAGCAGCGAATAAAACGCGTGCACGCGTCGACCTCCGGGAAACGAAAAAGCGGCTCTCGATCCCCGTGAGGACTGAGAGCCGCTGTGGGCGGTGCTTTGAATTTTCCTGCTTCTATTATCAATCTATAGCGGCGTACCGGACTCCGCCATAGGCCATCTCGGTCTCTTTCTTACCTGATACGAATCAGGCATCCCGTGACACGAAATAGGCATGTTTCTTTTCTGGTCCGGAGCCCACTTTTTAGCCTATCGAGGCGCACCACTCCCGAGCAGACCGAGTGGTTTGGCACCATCTCGGTCCGACTTATACTGCATAGCTATGTGTTTCTTACGCCGCCGCTTCGACCTTCTTCCCGTCCTTGTCGATCAGCGGGAGGCTCAACCGCTTCCCCAAACAGTCGGGGCAGAAATCGAGTCTCGCAACGGGCTCAGCCAGCAAGTCCCGAACGATCTGAGGCATCGGATAATCGGTCACGTCCGCGTGGCCTTTCCCTTCTCGTGTCAGCGGGTGGAGCGGTGCTAGTCCCGCAACGATGTAGACGGCCACGGGACACCTTTGGTCCTCGATGCGTTCCTTGCAATCGCTGCACGTGAATGATACGGCTTGCATGGTTCCACCTATCCCTTAATTGAGTGGTGCTACGGAGTACAGTTGACGTGATATATTCTCAGGCATGAAACACCTGACGACATGAAACGGGCGATACTCTTCACGATTGCGCTTGCAGCCTGTAGCGGGACAACCGAGCCCCCAGCCGTCGATCTTTCTCTCGCCGTCCACATCCCGACTCCGGCTATCTACGTCCAATGGTGGAGCGAAGTGGAAGCGTGTTCGGGACTCAAGGGAGACGCCAGCGCCGTCGCCTTCTACCAAGCGCCCGGCTACGACTTCGTGATTAACGGGAGTAGCTATTGGGGATTCTGGACGGCCAAAGACAACAAGATCGTGCTGGCCGACGCCCACATGGCCGACAAAAAACTCGTCTGGCATGAGGAGATGCACGCTCTCTTGAAACGCTCTGATCATCCTCCCGAATACTTCAAGGGAGCGTGCGGTGATCTGACTTACCCTGGTGGTGAGTAGCGTCACCATAAGTGCTGCGCGACGAACCAGGTAGCATCAACGCCGCCGTTAGCATTAAGCGCCCCGCCACTGCTCTGAGATACTTCCGCGTCAAACCAACTCCCGACAACGGGGGCGTTTATGAAGACGACAAGATTCTGTATCTCACCCCCCAATGCGCTGATGCTGGTCGCCTGCACGATTCCGAGCCTTCCCACACCTCCAGTTC
>JALYZH010000157.1 GCA_030948945.1 Gemmatimonadota bacterium
TCAAATGGGCGAAAGAGCTCAACAAGCGGTACCCACCGGATTACAGCGGTCCGACGGGCGTCGGTCACGTGATCAAGACCGGCGAGCCCGAGATCTATCCGGAGATCTCGGATGAGATGCTGACCGCTTCGGCGCGGGACGCGGATCATCTCGCCATCATGCGCGAGCTTCAGTTCAAATCGGCGCTCATAGTCCCGATGATTGCGCGCGGCGGCACATTGGGTGCTCTCACTATCGTCAGCACCGAGAAGGGTCGCCGTTACGGACCCGACGACATGGCTCTGGCCATGGAGTTGGCCACACGCGCGGCAATCGCCATCGACAACGCACAGCTTTACCGCACCGCGCTGACCGCGAGCGAAGCGAAGTCCGCGTTCCTCGCCACGATGAGCCATGAGCTGAGGACGCCGCTAAATGCCATAATCGGCTACGAGTCGTTGCTGAAGGAAGGAATCGACGGACCACTCAACGAGCCCCAGCTCGCGCACCTGACGCGAATTCGTACGAGTGCCGATCACTTGCTCAGCCTCATCGACGAAGTGCTCACGTTCAACCGCGTCGAAGCGGGGAAAGAAGTCGTGCGACGGGAGGAAGTGTCGCTGCGATCGATCGTCGACGAAGCGCTCACGATGACTGTACCGCTCGCTGAAGCGAAAGGGTTGACTATCAGTGCCGAAGGGGATGACGCGCGCCTGCACACGGACGGCGGCAAGGTGCGTCAGATACTTCTCAATCTGCTGTCGAACGCGATCAAATTCACCGATCGGGGAAACATCCTCGTTCGGTCTCGCTCGGGCGAAGAACGAATCATCGTTTCGATCACAGATCCGGGGATCGGCATCGCCGCGGAAAACCTCGAGAATATCTTCGATCCTTTCTGGCAGGTGGAACAGCGCTCCACCCGGAAAGTTGGCGGCACCGGCCTCGGCCTAAGCGTCAGCCGCAGTCTTGCTCGATTGATCGGCGGCGAGATAACGGTCGAGAGCGAGATCGGGAAGGGCAGCACGTTCACTATGACCCTCCCGGCGCATCGGGACTGATCCCGGCGAACCGGTCTCAGCGATTCGTTTGCGAAGGCAGCGTCTGGCTCGCGGAGTCGCGCTGCTCGGACAGCAGGCGTGTCGTAAAGCGTTGCCCCTCCGAGATCCGCTCGACCTCCAGTGCGATCGCGTCGACCGCTTGGGTCAGCTGGGTCAGCTGCGCGTTTAGCTCTCTGGGAACCTGCGAGGGTCCGCCGCGTCGATCCATGGCCCGTGCGATTGCACGCGCGATCGGAAACCCGATGATGATGATTGCCACGGTCACAAAAAACGCGATCGAAATGTCCTTAACCTCCGGTGGCATCACGTCGCCGGGACCGAAGTTGCCAGGAACGCCAACGGTTGTCTGGGATCCGTCGGCTCCGCGAATCGTGATCATTCGTCCAGCAGGTGGCGTCGGAGGTGTTGGCGCGGCGGCCTGACCCGTAACGGCAGCGGCCTGAGCTTGCGCCGTCGCTCTGATCTGGTCGCGAAGATTCTGCAGTTCCTGCCTGCTCAAGGGATGTCCGTCCTGAGTGACCAGCGGTGCACTGCCGGTCGCATTCCGCTGCAGCGCGGCGCTCGCGCTCGAGATCTTGATGTCCATTTCTCGTTCCCCTGATTCAAAGCGACCGTGATGCCCGCTCTGGAATGTAAGCATCGTCCGCGCGTCACGCTTCGAGAGAGCCGGCAGCTCAACACCTTCCTACCAGATTCCGTATTACGTTAATTCCGAGACTATCTCGCGGTCCTGCACGATCGATTGTTCAACCCAAGTCCAATCCAATGCGAGCCCATCCCGTCCTTCCCGCTCTCGCCGGCGCGCTGCTTTGCGCCGGCTCAGTGTCTGCGCAGCTCACCACTCCACTCGATTCCACGACGCTCGCCGGCTTTCGCTGGCGGTCGGTTGGCCCCGCCAACATGAGCGGTCGCGTCACTGACGTCGAAGGTGTACCCGGCAATCCCAAGATTTTCTACGTCGCCACGGCGACGGGCGGAATCTGGAAGACCATAAATGCCGGAACGATGTTTGTCCCGGTCTTCGATAAGGAGCGAGTGATTTCGATGGGCGACATCGCGATCGCACCTTCCAATCCCGATATCCTCTACGCCGGAACCGGCGAGGAAGATTCGCGCAACTCGATCTCCCCCGGCGGTGGCGTCTATAAGTCGACCGACGCCGGCCGGACCTGGAAGCTGATCGGTCTCGAAGCGACGCAACAAATCGGACGTGTCATCGTCGACCCAGTCGACCCGAACATCGTTTACGTCGCGGCACTCGGCCACGCCTGGAACTCGAACCCGGAGCGCGGACTCTACAAGTCCAATGACGGTGGCGCTACCTGGCACCTCTCGAAATTCGTTAGCGACAAGGCTGGGTTCGTGGACCTCGCGATGGACGCAAAGGATCACAACACCCTCTACGCTTCCAGTTGGGAGCGAGTTCGCGGACCATACTTTCTGAAGAGCGGCGGTCCCGGCAGCGGCCTCTGGAAGACGACTGACGCCGGTGCAACCTGGCGCGAAATTCGTGGCGGTGGCTTTCCCGAGACGACGAAGGGACGCATTGGAATCGCGCTCTCCGTGTCAAATCCACAGGTCGTGTACGCATGGGTCGAGGCTGACACACTTGCGCGCGCATTGGCGAAGGGCGAGAAGCCCGACACCAGCAGGCGACAGAAGACCATCAGCGGCATCTACCGTTCCGCCGACGGCGGGGCGACGTGGGCGTTGACTTATCGAAATGAGCCACCCGGACCAGGGGGCGGTGGTCTTGGAGACGCGCGCCCGTTTTACTACTCGCAGATTCGCGTCGATCCGCGCAACCCTGATCGCATCTACTGGATGTCGTCCGTCTTCCGCACGTCCGATGATGGGGGGAAAACGGTTCGCCGGGGAGCGCTCGGAGTTCACACCGACTGGCACGGCATGTGGATCGATCCGGGCGATCCCGATCACTACATCCTCGGTGACGACGGTGGAATCGCGGTCACCTACGACCGCGGCGGCACTTACGATTTCATCAACACGTTTCCGATCGGCCAGTTCTACGCAGTCAGTTACGGAATGGAAAAGCCTTACAAGGTATGCGGTGGGCTGCAGGACAATGGCTCGTGGTGCGGACCGTCGCGCGCGAGGAATCGCGTTGGCATCACCAACAACGACTGGTACAATGTCGGTGGCGGTGACGGCTTCTACAGCGCTGTCGATCCGGAAGATCCAAACGTCGTCTACAGCGAATCGCAGGGTGGAAATGCCTCCCGGCTGAATATCTCCCAGAACACGCGCGCCATAATCATGCGTGGAGGTGGGAGAGACCGAACGAGCATCTTCGAAGATTCGGTGATCATCGCGCGCGGTGACACGACTCTTCCGGAGACCCCGGGGCTCACGCGAACTCTGGCACAGATACGAGCGAGAGCCGCGGCTGATTCGGCGCGCGGCTACAGGTTCAACTGGTCAGCGCCGTTTTTTCTCTCACCCCACGCTCCGACTACCGTGTACATGGGTGCAAACCGACTGCTCAAGTCGACTGATCGAGGCGACCACTTCTATCCGATCTCGCCCGATCTTTCTACGAGAGACTCGGCGCGTATCATCATGAGCACCCGCCTCACCGGCGGTATTACGCGCGACAACTCCGGCGCCGAGACGCATGGATCGATCACGACGGTGGCTGAGTCACCGATACGGCCGGGCATCTTATGGGTGGGTACCGACGACGGTAACGTGTGGCTGACCACCAACGATGGCGGACAATGGACCGACATCACGACGCGCTTTCCGGGCGTCCCGAAGAAAACATGGGTGAGCAGAGTCGAGCCCTCTCACTTCGACACGGCTACGGTCTACGTCACGTTCGACAATCACCGCGAGAATGATTTCAGGCCGTACGTCTACGTCTCCAACGACTTCGGAAAGACATTCCGATCCATCGGCAACAATCTTCCCACGGCTGGCGCGGATTTCGTGCACGTCGTCCGTGAAGATCCGGCGAATCGCGATCTGCTCTTTCTCGGCAGTGATGTCGGCGCGTACGTGTCGACGAACCGCGGCGCGAGCTGGCAGCGTTTCATGACGGGCCTGCCCACCGTTCCAGTGCACGATCTGCAGATTCATCCGCGCGATCGCGAGCTGATCGCCGCAACCCACGGTCGGTCGATCTGGATTGTCGATGTGGCGCCGCTCGAGCAGATGAACAACGGGCTGATGGCGCGCGGCACGACGTTCTTCACTCCCAAGCCCGCGTATCAATACTCTCAGGCGAACACCCAGAACTTTACGGGCAACAAAGTTTTCCTCGCGCCGAATCCCCCGTACGGCGCGGAGCTCGTATACCGGGTAACGTCGGGTACATCGCGGGACACGACGAGAATCGTCGTGACCAACATTCGTGGCGAGACTGTGCGCACGCTCAACGGACCCGGTGGCATTGGGCTGCACCGAGCGTATTGGGATCTGCGCGGCGCTCCGCGCGCGCTCGGCCTCGCGGGGCTGCGGGATAGCATCATCGCTGCCCGGGTAAGGCGTCAACGCGACGATTCGCTGCGCGCGGCGCGCGGCGGCGACACAACGGCGGGATCGCCACGCCGCGGACAGGCGGGCGGTGCTCCCGGAGAAGTCAACCTCCGGCCCGCAGAAGCGCCCATTGGCGGCGGTGCCGGCGCGCCAGGAGAGGGGGCCGGGGGTGGCGGATTCTTCGGCGGCACCAGAAACGGGAATCTCGTCGATCCGGGGGATTACATGGTTACCATCAACGCGGGTGGCCAGACAATGCGCCAGGTGGTGCACGTCGAGCGCGTCGGCGATATCCTGAATGTCGATTTCGGCCCCGACTCGGAAGGCGACAGCGGTGGAGACCCCAACGATCCATAGCGTCGCAATGCAAAAAAAAGCTCCGGCCGAATAGCCGAAGCTTTTTACATGGCAGCGATTACTGCTTGTAGATCGTACCTCCCTTCATCACGAACGTCACTCGCGTCAGCTCGCTGATGTCGGCGATCGGGTCGCCCTTGACTGCGACGATGTCCGCGAGTTTTCCCGCTTCGATCGATCCGAAATTGTTGCTCTGATCCAGGAGCTGTGCGGCAACCGACGTTGCCGATTTGATCGCTGCCATTGGCGACATGCCGTAGCGTACCATGTAGGCGAACTCCTGCGCCTGATTCTCCGTCCACGCGTAACCGCCAACGTCGGTTCCGTAACTGATCATCACGCCCTTCCTCAGCGCTTTTCCAAAAGCGATGCGCTCGAGATCGACCATCTTCGGCCAGACACCGCCGCGACCGGATGCGACGTAAACGCCCACGAATATCGTGGGAACCCAGTACACTTTCTGGGCAACCATCCTGTCGAGCAGATCGTCGGTCAAACCGTCGCCGTGCTCGATACTGTTGACACCCGCCCTCAGCGCTGCGTCGATGCCATCCCATCCGATAGCGTGCGCCGCCACCTTCTTGCCGAGCCGACGCGCTTCGCTCACGAGCATCTTCAGCTCTTCATCCGTGAAATTGACCCACGAGCGCAGCCGCCCATCCGATCCTATGTAGTAGCGGCGGTCCGCGTAGAACTTGATCCAGTCGGCGCCGTATTTCGCTTCCTCCCTCACGGCTTTCCGCACTTCCTCGGGGCCGTCGACGATCTGCACGCCTTCGGGCATTCTGAGCTCCCACGAATAGCCGAGCAGCGGGTAAGTGCCGGTGGTCGACAGCGCGCGGGTCGACACGAACATCCGCGGTCCGGGAATTACTCCACGCGCGATCGCGGTCTTCACGTCGACGTCCGCGTACATCGCCCCTTCGGTCTCGAGATCGCGTATTGCCGTGAAGCCGTTCATCAGAGACGCGCGCACGGCGGCGGTCGCTCGAATTGCGCGGTACGGAATGCTCTCCTTCAGCAGCTGCTCGTCGTAGTCGGCGCTCGTGATGTCACCTTGAAGAAGGACGTGGGTGTGATTGTCGATCAGCCCTGGCAGAATTGTCGCACCGCCAAGATCGATCGTCTGCGCGGACGCGGGAATTCTTGCCGCAACCTCAGATCTCGGTCCGACAGCGACGATGCGGTCGCCTTCCACGACAACCGCGACATCATCGTGTACGGCATCGGACTTTCCATCGATCATGTGGGCTGCACGAATCACATAGGACGGTGGCGGCAATGTCGACGCTGAACTCTGCGCGATGACGGTATGCGCGGATCCAAGCAAGAGAACTACCGAGATGCGGAGCATTTAGGCGTGGTTGGAGGGTGGCGAAGTGTAACGCGCGTGAAACGAACGCATCATATTCTACCGTTCGCCCGTAGTATGAGAGCATACTGAGCACAGTGCAATTTGCTATTGCGAATTCTTGCGCGTGTCTTAGAGTGGAATGTCTGCCGGCGCCATCTGTTTGCAGAATTGTGCGGGTCGTACTTCTACGTCCAGGCAATCAAAATTGACAGCACCGCTCCCGAGTAGTTCCGACCTCGCTCGTTTTTCGAGCGAGATCCAGGTCTCACTCGATGATTCGAGAAGACTGGGACCTTCCGCGCGCGAGAGTCATACTGAGCTGATCGCTGCTCTCGAGGAGTTGAGCATCGCCGAAAGCGAGCTCCGCTCAGAGTATGATGCGCTGTTCGATGCGCACAACGAGCTCGAGGCCGAGCATGAGCGATATCACACGTTGTTCCATCAGGCGCCGGATCCGTATCTCGTGACTGACAAGCACGGCACGATCGAAAAAGCGAACGCGGCCGCGGCGGAATTGTTGGGAGTATCGAACGCGCTTCTGGAGAAGAAGTCGCTTCTGTTCTACCTGGATGTGGACGGCGCGCGAGAGGGGCAGTCACGACTCGAGAGATTGACCGGCTCGCGCCGCTCGGACAAGTGGGCGCTGGCGATCGACGCCCGCGACGGTATGGTTCCAATGGAGGCGACCGTCGCACGACTCACGAGCGGTTCACTCGGCTGGCTACTGAGGGATACCAGCGTTCGGCGTGCATCCGAGGAGAGCATGCACGCGCTGAACCGCTCGCTCAATGCGCGCGTGGCGCAAAGAACCCGTGAGCTCGAGGTCGCGCTTGAAGGCGAACAGTCGGCGCGAAAGGAAGCGGAAGCCGCCAACCGCATCAAGACTGAGCTCTTTGCCCGTCTCAGCCACGAGTTCCGTACGCCGCTTCACGCCGTTTCCGGCTACCTCGAGATCCTCGAGCAGAACATTCACGGCCAGCTCACTGCCGACCAGCGCCGTGATGTCGAGCGCATCCACCAGGCGCAGGAACATCTCATGACGCTGGTGAACATGATTCTCGACTTCGCGAAGCTCGAAGGCGGTCCGATAGAGCTATCGATGGCGGAGATACCGATAGAGGAAACTTTGCGCGGTGCCGAAGCATTGGTCGCTCCGCAGTTCGCCAAGAAGGCGATAGCGTTTACGCACCACGCCGGGCACCCGTCTCTGACGGTGTTCGCCGATCGCGAGAAGGTCCAGCAGATCCTGCTCAATCTTCTCGCAAATGCCATGCGGTTCACCCCGGCGGGCGGCTCGGTGGATCTTGATTGGCGAGTGGAGAACGAGGTATTGCTCGTCCACGTGCGCGATTCCGGTCCGGGAATTCCCGAGGAGAAGACGGAGCAGATCTTCGAGCCGTTCGTGCAGCTCCGCGCGCCCGGCTCGGTTCCGACCGGTGGTACCGGACTTGGCCTCGCCATCAGCCGGGATCTCGCGCGCGCGATGGGCGGAGACGTGCGCGTCACCAGCGCGGTCGGCGTCGGCTCCGATTTTACAGTACGGCTCCCGCTCCGCAAGCACGCCACTTCGTCCAAGCTTTCAGCCTCAAGGACGGCCAGTTAATTTCTGATTGTCTCGCGCACACCGGAGCTGACATTGCAACAATCGACCGCGGCGCTCTACGATCTGGTAGAGGATCCGTCCGTATTCATCAAGCAGGATTGGAATTCCTACACGCCGGACGATCACGACGTGTGGGGACTGCTTTACGAGCGTCGCATGAAGGAGCTGCGAAAGAACGGGAGTCGCATTTTCCTCAGGGGCGCTGATACCATCGGGCTCAAGCGGGAGACAGTGCCCGATCTCGCTGAGGTCAACCGCCGACTCGCTCCGCCGACAGGCTGGGAAGCCGTGCCGGTGTCAGGATACATCCCCGCCAAGGCTTTCTTTCAGTGCCTGTCGCTCAGAAAATTTCCGACGACGGTGACTATTCGAAAGCGCAGCCAGCTCGATTATCTGCCGGAGCCTGACATCTTCCACGACGTTTTCGGTCACGTACCGCTGCACGCCGATCCGGTATTCGCTGATTTCCTGCAGCATTACGGACAAGTAGCGGCCGCCGCCGAAACCGAAGAGGACACCACGCGCATGGCGCGTCTCTTCTGGTTCACGGTGGAATTCGGTCTCATCCGCGAAGACGGCCAGATCAAGGTGTATGGGTCGGGCCTCATCTCATCCCATGGTGACGCGGCCAACGCGCTCGGTCCCAAATG
>JALYZH010000196.1 GCA_030948945.1 Gemmatimonadota bacterium
GCGCGTCCAGCGAGACCGGATCCCTCTCAGCCATCGTGCATCATCCCCTGATTCGATTCATGCTCTCCCGACCGCGGGCGGAAATCCCCGATCGATAGACGACCGACCCAGCCACAATAGTACAAGCGGCCTGGCCTGTCAGGGGCATTCCAGCATAGGGAGTGTTCCGTCCTTTGGACAGAAACCGGGACGGATCGACCTTCCACTTGGCCGAAGGATCGAAGACAGTCACGTCCGCCGCTGATCCTCGCTTAAGCGATCCTCCGGGAAGATTGAAGATTCGCGCAGGCGTGCACGACATGCGATCCACGAGATCCGAAAAACCGAGGTAACCCTTCTCGACCAGGTTGGTCACGATAACAGCGAGCGCAGTTTCCAGTCCGACTATGCCGTTGGGTGCGTCGGCGAACTCCCGTTCCTTCTCGTCGTAGTGGTGCGGTGCGTGGTCGGTCGCAATCAAATCGATAGTGCCGTCCTTCACCGCTTCTCTCAAAGCCTCTACGTCATCAGCGGTTCGAAGCGGCGGGTTCATTTTGGCATTCGTGTTGTATCCGCGCACGCTTTCCTCGGTGAGCAACAGGTGATGAGGACAGACCTCCGCGGTGACGTTGATACCGCGGTCCTTTCCCCACCGAATCAGCTCCACCGAACCCCTGGTGCTCATGTGAGCCAGGTGGACGTGGCCTCCGGTCAAGCGCGCGAGCAGGATGTCTCGGATCACCATGATCTCTTCCGCTTCTGCGGGAACGCCCTTGAGTCCTAGTTGCGCGCTGACGATCCCCTCGTTCATCGCTCCACCCGCTGCGAGCGTCGGCTCCTCGCAGTGGTCGATCACCGGAATCTTGAACGTGCGCGCGTATTCGAGCGCCGTTCGCATCAACTGCGCGCTCGCTACCGGTTTGCCGTCATCGCTCACGGCGATCGCCCCGGCTCCGACCATTTCCCCGAACTCTGCGAGGACCTTTCCCTCCTGTCCCACCGAGATCGCACCGATCGGATACACTCGCGCCGCCGCAGCTCTCTGAGCCTGACGGACGATGAATCCGACCGCGGCCTGGTTGTCCGTCACGGGATCCGTGTTCGGCATCGCACACACGGCGGTGAACCCACCCGCGGCGGCGGCTCGCGCGCCGGTCGCAACTGTCTCTACATCCTCACGTCCGGGCTCACGAAGGTGGCAGTGCACATCGATAAAGCCCGGCGAGACGATCAGCCCCTCACAGTCGATCGTTTCGGCGTCGTCGGGAGCGTCGATTGATCGACCAAATCCAGCGATCTCGCCGTCGGAGATGAGCAGGTCACCGACTTCGTTCACTCGCTGGGACGGATCTACCAGCGTGCCGCCACGAAGAAGAATCGGCTTCAATCCCGCTCTCCGTGCTCACGTCCGCGTCCACTGCCGCCCTTCGCTGCTTCAGCGAGCTCGGGTTTCCCGCCCGCCAACAGGTAGAGGACGGCCATTCGCACCGCGACCCCGTTGGTGACCTGGTCGAGGATGACGCTGTGGGGGCCATCCGCGACATCGGAGTCGATCTCCACTCCGCGATTCATCGGGCCCGGATGCAATACCAGAATGTCACGCTTCGCGCGATCGAGCCGCTCGCGCGAGATACCGAAAACCCGGTTGTATTCGCGGGCCGATGGTATGTAGCCAGCCGTCATCCGTTCGAACTGAAGCCTGAGCACGTTGAGCGCCTCCGCCCATTCGATCGCCTCTTCGATCCGATCGAAGATGCGAACACCGAATTCATCGATTGCATTCGGCAGAAGCGAGCGTGGTCCACACACTGCGACCTCGGCCCCCAACTTCGTGAGTCCCCAGATGTTCGACCTCGCCACCCGGGAGTGGAGGATGTCGCCGCAGATGCAGACGCGTCGGCCTTTGAGATCGCCGAGCCGGTCGCGCAGCGTGAGGATGTCGAGCAGGCCCTGGGTCGGATGCTCGTGCGTTCCATCTCCGGCGTTGATGACGTTGGATTGAATCCGCTCGGCCAGAAACTGGGCGGCCCCGGATGCGGAGTGGCGAATGACCACCATGTCGATTCGCATCGCCTCGAGATTGCGCGCCGTGTCGACCAGAGTCTCGCCCTTCGAGACGCTCGACCCCGACGCTGAGACGTTCACCGTGTCGGCAGAGAGTCGCTTCTCCGCAAACTCGAAAGAGATTCGCGTGCGCGTCGAGTTCTCGAAAAAGAGATTGACTATCGTCGATCCGCGAAGGGCAGGCACCTTCTTGATCGCGCGCTCGCTTATTTCCTTGAACGGCTCGGCGGTGTCGAGAATGAGTCGAATTTGGTCGCCCGTCAGCGACTCGAGCCCGAGAAGATCTTTGCCTAACGTCCCCGTCACGCCGCGGACTTGGGCACGATTACGACCTCGGTGCGCTCATCGAGCTCAGCCACCATTACGTCGACCCGCTCGTCTTCTCCCACTTCGACTTTCTTGCCGACCACGTCAGCGTGGATCGGAAGCTCGCGTCCGCCCCGATCGATCAGGACTGCGAGCGAGATGGACGCCGGCCGCCCGAAGTCAGCGAGCTCGTCCAGGGCGGCCCGGACAGTCCGGCCAGTGTACAACACGTCGTCGACGATCACGATGTGCTTTCCGTCGAGATCCCATGGAAGGTAAGTGGGCCCGACAACCGGTCGCGGGCCGACGGTCTGGAGGTCATCACGATAGAGAGTGATGTCGAGAGAGCCCTGCGGCACGGTGACCCCTTCTCCGCCCTCGATCATCTTCACCAGCCGGTCGGCGAGCTGGACGCCGCGACGCTGTATTCCAACAATGATGAGCTCGTCCGTGCCATGGTTGAGCTCCACGATCTCCACCGACATGCGCTTCAAGGTGCGCTCGACGGCCCGTGCGTCGAGGACCGTCGTGTTCTTCGTAGTCATTGGTGCACAAATATGGCGCGCCGAGAGGGCTAATTGAAGTCGCTATTGCAGAGTCACGCAGGTGTTTTTATGGTTGCTGTGCGAATCGCTCCGGCCCGAGTTGGTTCGTTCGCTGACTCTCGGCGCCCACCCTCTACCTCGCGTCCACCCGCAGGAGGTGAATATGCTCAGAGCTACCTGGCTCCGATGCACCGTCGTAGCGACAATCCTTGTCGCCGGCACCATGGCACGTGCTCAAACTCCAAACGCACAGAACGTCGCCCGCAATCTCGTTCAGGCTGGCATGGTGAAGACCGGGGACAAGGTAATTGTGTCCGGAAGTGTGCGCGATGCCCCGTTGCTCGAGGACATCGCGGTAGAGGTGATGAAGGTCGGCGCCTATCCATTGATCACGATTTGGAGTGATCGGCTGACGCGCAGGTCATACGATGATGTCCCAGCGAGATTCGACGATGTCACCTCGCCAATCGGCAAGATGTTTGTCGATAACTTCGACGTACAAATTGCCCTCGACGTCGGCGAATCCGAGAGCGTCCTCGCGGGAGTGCCGGTCACTC
>JALYZH010000206.1 GCA_030948945.1 Gemmatimonadota bacterium
CTCCATTACGCTGCAACGCGCCAAGATCGATCTCGATCCGGGCGCGAGCTAATGTGTGCTTCATTGACGCTTCATTTACGTTGCGGGTAGTATACCCCCGACCTCAGATCCCTTCAAGAAAACGAGCTCCGCGGCGCGACCCTCATGGACATGACACATTCGCTCGACGATACGCTCGCGCTCATGCGCGATCTCCGGCAACGCTGCGAATGGGATGCCGCGCAGACGCATGAGTCTCTGCGACCCTATCTGATCGAGGAAGCGACCGAGCTCGACGACGCTATCAGGCTCGGCGATGACAAGCTGATACGCGACGAGCTGGGCGACGTCCTGCTACAGGTATTGTTTCATTCCGTGCTCGCCGAGGAGCGCGGTGCTTTTGATTTCGCCGCAGTGGCTGAGGGGCTTATCACGAAGATGAAGGGTCGGCATCCGCATCTATATGGCGACGCGGCCAAGGAACCATGGGAGCGGATAAAATCCAAACAGAGGAAGAGCATCGCTGACGGTCTTCCTATGACGTTGCCGGCGCTCCATCGCGCTCATCGTCTGCAGGATCGAGCTGCCGGCGTGGGTTTCGACTGGCCGGACGTCGATGGTCCCGCGAAGAAAGTCAGCGAAGAGCTCGAGGAGGTACGCGAGGAGCTCCGGACCTCGCCACCTCCCAAGGCTGGCGCGCCACCGTTACTCAATGAGAGACACTACGCGCTCGAAGAGGAGCTTGGCGACCTCCTATTCGCGGTGGTCAACCTTTGCCGAAAGGCCGGTGTCCACGCATCGATTGCGCTCGACAAGGCGAACGCGAAGTTCGAGCGAAGGTTTCGCGAGATCGAACGCCTGGCAAAGGAACGCAGGATCGATGTGGCGCACGCGGGGCTGGAAAAGCTGGATGCGCTCTGGGACGAGGCGAAGGCCGGCGAAGAGAGCTAGTCCTCCTCTTCGGCCTCGTCTCCGTGTTCTACGATGTCGCCTGGCTTGAAGAGGATGCCCTGAAGCACCTCGCGCAATTTCTTGTTGCGGCGCATGAGAAACTCCAGGTCCATTCCGAAGTGCTTGAACTCCTCGTGCTGTGCGTTGCGCATGATTGAGCGCGCCTCACGATCTTTCTCCAGAGCTAGGCGCTGCTCGTACCACCCGATCGCCTCGGCCTCTTCGATGAGCGACGTGATCATGCGCGCGAAGGTCCGAGTCCTGGCGGACAACTCTCCCGGCGGCTCGTGATACTGATCGAAACCCATCAGACTGTCCTCCGAAAGAAGAAGAGCGCGCTTACGGCCTGAGCCTGTTCATGGTTCTCGGAAAGGCGATCGCCTCCCGAATGTGGTGAATCCCGCATATCCATCCTACGGTTCTTTCGAGCCCGAGCCCAAAGCCGGAATGCACGAACGTGCCGTACTTCCTGAGATCGAGGTACCAGTTGTACGCCTCGACCGGGAGATTCTCCTCCTTGATTCGCGCCAGCAGCTTGTCGTGATCGTCTTCGCGCTGTGATCCGCCGATGATCTCACCGTAGCCCTCGGGCGCGAGCAGATCGTCGCACAACACCGTGCGCGGATCGTCCGGATTCTCTTTCATGTAGAACGCCTTCGCCTGCTTCGGATAGTTGTAGATGAACACCGGGCGGTCGTGACCCTCGACGAGCAGGGCTTCGTCTTCGGCCCCGAGGTCATCGCCCCATGTTACGGAGCTGCCCTTCGACTGCAGGATCTTTACCGCAGCGCTGTAATCGATACGGGGAAACGGCGCCTTTATCGCCTCCAGTTTGGAGATATCGCGCTCAAGCTCCTTGAGCTCGGCCTGTCGACGCTCCAAAACCCGGGCGACGATGTACGACACGAATTCCTCCTGCAGCCGCATGTTGTCGTCCGAATCGTTGAACGCAACTTCCGGCTCGACCATCCAGAATTCGGTCAGGTGGCGGCGCGTCTTGGATTTCTCGGCCCGGAAGGTCGGGCCGAAGCAGTAGATCTTTCCGAGCGCGGCAGCGGCGGCCTCTCCATAGAGCTGACCGGTCTGCGCCAGATAAGCCGTACCCTCGTCGAAGTATTCCGTTCCGAATAGACCGCTGCGCTCGCCAATCGCCGCGGTGAGTATCGGAGTGTCGACCAGAGTGAAGTCCCGCTCGTAGAAAAAGTCCCGGATCGCCTGTTCTGCCTCGTGGCGTATCCGTGCGATAGCGCGCTGCCTCGGAGTTCGCAGCCAGAAGTGGCGGTTGTCGAGCAGAAAGTCGATGCCGTGCTCTTTGGGCTGGATCGGATAATCGATCGGGCTCTCTCCATAGATGGAGAGATCCTTGACCGCGAGCTCGAAGCCACCTGGTGCCCGCGCGTCGGGCCGCACCTCGCCCTCGACCTCGATCGATGTTTCCTGGGTCAGCTTTCCGAAATTTTCCCAGGTCTCAGGAGAGACCGAGTTTTTGACCAGAACCGCCTGCAGAAGGCCGGTGCCATCGCGCATCACAACGAACGCAACCTTGCCTGAAGAACGCACGTGTGTCACCCAGCCCCGCACGCGTACGGTTTGACCGGCGTGGGTGGGGAGCTCGGAAATTCGGGAATATGGGGAATTCATGATTGAACGGAGGATAGCGCGGCAAGGTAGATCACGCTCGTGGCGAGTGTCAACCGCGACGGCTCGCGCCTCACACTCATGTAACAGGCTTCCCGGTGATCAGGTGCGGTTCCCTACACTCGTCGGCCTCGGTACTATACAGGCTCGCCGCGTCGAACCACGATTGAAAGCACGGACAAAGGGCTTCCCCTGACATGACCTTGCGTACCCGCCTCAGCTGGGGCCTGTTCGCCATCGCGGTAGTTCTGATCGTCCCGCTCTTCCTTTCGCTGAACTCTCTCGAACACCTCTATGAGACGAGCCGACTCCTGCGGGACCGTGAGTTCGCCGCGTCCATGGTGCTCGGCTCTTTTCGCGAGCGTACGGACGACGCGCGTCGAGCGGAAGATGCACTCCTGTTCATTCACGATCAAAAGAGTGCGACGAGGATGCAGCGCGAGATCGATGGCCTCGTCGCGCTGACGGATTCGCTCGACCGGTACCGACTAGGGCTCTCCGCCACCCAGATCCGCGCGTCCCTGGATGCGCTGCGCGCCGCGGCTCGCGACGAGTTCGAGCAGGCGTCCGCTGGCCGCTCCACCGTCGCCGAGATGGTTTCGCAGAAGAGAACTCGCCCGGCAATTGCCTCGGTAGATAGCGCGCTCGGCGCGAGCGCTACCACGCTCCGCAGCCGCACCCGTCAACGCGTTGCCGACGCGACCACAGAGACGCTGAACGCCGAGCGGCTCGTCGCGGGAGCTCTTCCGGTTGCGCTGCTGGTCGCGCTTGGAATCGGCATTTGGCTTCTGCGATCCATAAGCCGGCCCGTGTACGAGCTCGAGAAGGGGATGCACGCAATCGCTGAAGGCGATCTCAGCCACCAGCTCGGTATCGCGTCGAACCAGAAGGAGGAATTCGGACGACTCGCCGCCAGCTACCGCGCCATGGCAAGACAGCTGGCGGAGCTCGAGCGAATCCGGGCTGAATTCGTAAGCGTGGCGTCACACGAGCTCAAGACCCCGATCAACGTCATCATCGGCTACCTGGAGCTGTTGCAAGAGGGAATTTATGGCGAGCTCACGCCGAAACAGAACGACGTCCTGCAGACCGTCACCAAACAGGCGAACACACTGACGCGC
>JALYZH010000208.1 GCA_030948945.1 Gemmatimonadota bacterium
TGACGTACTGGTCCTTGGCGAACTCGTATCCCTTCACCGTCTCCTCGCGCGTCACGACCTCGTTGTCCTTGGGACACGTGTACTGCTGCTTGAGACGCGAGCCGCACTTCTTGTGTAGCATGTTGAACGAGACGCTCGTCTTGGATTCGGACGACGAGTAGATGTTGACGGGGACCGAGACGAGTCCGAAGGAGATCGTGGCGGTGCCAATGGATCGCGCTGGCATGAGCTGAGAGGAAAAGGTTCGGCGGGCCATTGCTTACGGACCGCTAGGGAATCACAAAGATTTCTTGCGTGGATAACTTTCTCTACCGTATTCTTACGTATGTCCACGAAGGACGCAACAGCTAACTCTCCGGCAACCGACGACAGCCTCGCCAGCTATCGCGCCAAGCGGTCTCCGGACCGCACGCCCGAGCCTTTCGGACCGGTTTCGCCAGTTCCGGGAAATCTTTTCGTGGTCCACAAGCACGCCGCGCGGAATCTCCATTTCGATCTGCGGCTGGAGATGGACGGCGTCCTTCGCTCGTGGGCAGTTCCGAAAGGTCCGTCCTATGACCAAGCCGAGAAACGTCTCGCCGTCAAAGTCGAAGATCATCCGCTAGAGTACGGCGATTTCGAGGGCGTGATCCCGGCGGGGAACTACGGCGCTGGCGGAGTGATCGTCTGGGATCGAGGCGAGTGGGTCCCGCTCGAGCCGTGGCGCGAAGGATTGGAGAAGGGGAAGCTCCTGTTCGAGCTCAAGGGCTACAAGCTCCACGGAAAGTGGACGCTGGTGAAGATCAAGAAATCCGACCGGGACTGGCTCCTGATCAAGGAGCGTGACGCCTGGATGAAGTCGCCGGGGGAACCCGACGAGTTTCCCGAAGAGTCGGTACTCTCGGGTCTCACCGTCGAAGAAGTAAAAACTGGCGAAACGCCGGGCGCTCAGCTTCGCCAGGCGCTCGAATCAGAGGCAAAAGCGGTGCGTGGCCGAGTGGATGCGAAATCGGTGGAAGCGATGCACTGCGAGATCGAGGAAATGGCGTTTACTCGCGACGACTGGGTGTTCGAGCTCAAGCTCGACGGATACCGCTTGATCGCCAGCAAATCACATGGCGAAGCGCTGCTCCTCACGCGGAACGGGAACGACTACACCAGCGTCTTTCCCGAGATCGCGCGCGCGGTCAAGTCGCTGCCCTTCGATGATTTCGTCATCGATGGGGAAGTGGTGTGCCTCGACGCGAAGGGGATCCCGAGCTTCTCCCGACTACAGCAGCGCGGCCGCCTCTCGTCGCCGCTGGAGATTCGCCGAGCAGTCGTCGAATTGCCAGCGACCTTCTACGCATTCGATCTTCTTGCGTTCGAGGATTTTGACGTGCGGCCGCTGCCGCTCGTGCGCCGCAAGGAGCTGCTCAAGGAGGTCGTCCCCGCGCTCGGCATTCTGCGCTACCTCGATCACATCGAGACCGAGGGCGAGGTATTTCTCGCGCAGGTGACTACGATGGGCCTCGAGGGAATCGTCGCCAAGAAAGCAGCTTCGCCCTATCGCAAGGGCCGCTCGGGAGATTGGCTCAAGATCAAAGCGGAGCGAACGGGAGATTTCGTGATCGTTGGATTCACGAAGCCAAAGGGAAGTCGCTCACACCTGGGCGCATTGCAGCTCGCGGATTGGGTGAACGGAACACTCGTCTACGCGGGGCGCGTCGGAACCGGATTCAATGATGCGCTCCTGAAAGAGCTCCACGAGCTGCTCGATCCGATCGTGCGGAAGGATCCGTTATGCGCGGGTCCCGTGTTCGGACCGGGGGTAGAGCCGTTAAAGAGCGAGCAGATTCCCGAGACCAGCACCACCATCTGGACGGATGCGGTGCACGTCTGCGAGGTGCGGTACCGCGAGGTCACACCGGACGGGCTCCTTCGCCACGCGACGTTTCTCCGCCTGAGGACAG
Source organism: Gemmatimonadota bacterium (assembly GCA_030948945.1). The sequence continues at coordinate 1,932 of JALYZH010000208.1, forward strand.
ACAAGGGCCAGCACGAGTGCGAGCGGCAGGGATCGAGCTACGCCGGCGCTCAGAGCTCTGCGTCGGATTCCGCCGCAAGTAGTTCGGCGCCGGAATCGACGGGGCATGTTGACAACGGCGCCGACGCGTCGCACGAGCCACCGACACCGCCCGCCAAAGCTGCGATTCAGAAAACGATCAACTTCTCGAATCTCAAAAAGATCTACTGGCCCGCGGAGAAGTACACGAAAGGCGATCTCGTCGATTACTACCGCGCGGTGTCGAAGTGGCTGCTTCCGTATCTCGACAATCGTCCGGTGGTGCTCACACGATTCCCCGACGGCATCGACGGAAAGTCGTTCTATCAGAAGGACGCGCCGGTGTTCGTTCCGGAGTGGATCCCCACTGTTCCGATCTGGAGCGAGGACACCCAGCGCGAGATTCGCTTCTTCATCTGTGATTGCGAAGAGGCGCTGCTCTACATCGCGAACATGGGATCGATCCCCATTCACATGTGGGCCAGTCGCGAAGGATCCCTCGAGCTGCCCGATTGGTGCGTGATCGATCTCGACCCGAAAGAGGCGCCATTCTCGGACGTGATCCGGTGCGCGCAAGTGCTTCATCGGATCTGTGAATCCGCTGGACTCCCGAATTTCGTCAAGACGACCGGGAAGACGGGGTTGCATATCATGCTCCCGCTCGGCCGGCAGTGCACCTACGAACAGTCACGGATGGTCGGTGAGCTGTTGGCGCGGTGCGTTCTCCGCGAGCTGAACGACATCGCGACGATCACTCGGCACGTGACGAAGCGCGGAGACAAGGTCTATCTCGACTATCTCCAGAACCGGCACGGCCAGACGATAGTCGCGCCATTCAGCGTGCGTCCACTTCCCGGTGCTACCGTTTCGATGCCCCTCACATGGGACGAAGTGAACGACACGCTCGACCCAAAGACGTTCACAATCCGGAACGCGCTCGACCGGATGGAGAAGCTTGGCACCGATCCAGTACTGCCCGTCCTCGAGACGAAGCCGGATCTCGCCGACGTGCTCGATCAGTTGGCCCAGGTGCTGGCGGGCTAAACCCTGCATCTACGTCAATTGACGTATTGCTGGTCGAGGCGGAACATCGATATTCGAGTCTCGATGTAGCAGGGATCCCCGCAATCCGTTCGCCACCGCACGGAGGGTAAATGAATGCCAGCTAGATCTTTGGCGCGACGCACCCGGATCGGCTCGACGGCTCTTTGGATTCTGTGTCTGGCTTCATGCTTCACTTATCAGAAAGTGGAAGTAAAGAGCGTGAACCCTCGGGCCACAGTTGTTCATTCCCCGGTTCGAGCCCACCTCTCGGATGGCTCGACCATCGTTTTTCCGGCGGGGTTCAGGCTCAGTGGCGACACCGTAATTGGAGCTGGCGCCCGCTACGCCCCCGGGTCATCATCTCCTCAAACGGCGAATCCGATTGTGCTCGACAGCGTTGTGGGCATGGAGGCGTTCGAGACAGTCGTCCGTCAAAACCAGACGGCCCTGGTTTCCACGACTGCAACGGTAGTTGCGGTTGCGGGAACCATTGCGCTTCTCAAGGCGATCTTTGGCTCGTGCCCGACGTTCTACTCTGATAGCGCGGGCGTCCCAGTACTCGAGGCGGAAGGATTCTCGTACAGCATTGCTCCGCTGTTCGAGCAGAGGGATTTGCATCGACTCCGCGTTGCTCCATCAGGGCAGGGAATCCTTTCGCTGGAAGTGCGGAATGAAGCGCTCGAGACGCACTACATCAATCACCTCGAGTTGATCGAGGTATCGCACGCACCCGACGAGTACGTAACGCCTGACAATAGAAATCGCCCCCTCGCAGTGCGTGGACTTCACGCGCCGGCGAAGGCGGTCGATCGGGCCGGCCGAGACGTATCCGAGCGCATCCTCCGGACGGATGGCGTGGTGTTCGACACGGACTCGACGACGCTCGCCAATGCGGGCGCGGGTGATCTGGACGACTACATCGACCTGGATATTCCACGGCACGGCGTCGCCGACACGGTCGCTCTGGTTCTACGAATGCGGAACAGTCTTCTGAACACTGTCCTGCTCTACGATCAGATTCTTGGCCAACCCGGCGCGCAATCCCTCGACTGGGTCGGCCGCGATCTCAAGCGAATTGCGCCCGCGGTCGAAATGGCGAAATGGTACTCGGAGCATATGGGAATGCGCATTGCGGTGCGCGACGGCAATACATATAGAAGCGTCGGCCGCATTGGTGACTCTGGTCCGATCGCATTCCACGACGTTGGGTTTCTCGTCCCGGTCCCAAGCGGCTACAACGAGGACAATATTCACGTTCGCATCTCGTTCGTCGCTGATCAGTGGCGGATCGACCAGATCCAGGTCGCGACGAGCTATCGCCATCCAGCCGCTCGCCGAGTGCAGGCGAACGAGATCGTCACCCGCGATGCGTCGCAGAACGAGAGCGCTCTCCGCGACCTTCGCCAGGCAGACGATCACTACCTCGTGACGTCGCCAGCCCAATCGTTCGTCGTCCGGTACGACGTCGGCAAGGGCGATGGCAAACCGCGAACCTTTCTCCTCGCGTCACAGGGTTACTACACGGAATGGGTGCGCGGAAGCTGGATCAAATCCGCCTCGGGCCAACCATTCAGGACCACCGACCAATCGCTCGTGGCCGCGCTCGACCGGTGGCGCAAAGAACGGCCAACGCTGGAGCACCAGTTTTACTCCACCCGCATCGCGACGAGGTGACCATGCCACGAATCCGCATTTTCGTTCTCATCACTGGTCTGTGTTCCGTTGCGTGCTTTCACATCGGGCCGACCGCGGCGGACTTCCCGCTCGCCTCGCTTCCCAATGGCGTAACCGTCAGCGTCCAGACAACGGGCCAGTCCGCCGCTGGAGAGCTGCTGGCGGTGCGGGACGATGGAATCGTAATCCTTCACGGGTCCAGGCTCGCTTTTGCGCCTTACGCCAGTCTGCGCAGCGCCAAAGTGGCGGAGCTGACTGACTACTCAATCGGTGCGGGCGCGCCGCCACTGGAACAGCGAACAAAGCTGAATGCGGTGAGCAGGTATCCACAGGGCATCGGCCCAGCGCTTCAGCAGAAGCTTCTTTCTCAGGCAGGACAAACGGAGATGGACGTTCTCCGCTGATGCGCTGCGCCACCGCCGCCTTGATGTTGGCCCAAGCGCTCAGCGCTATCTCGCTCGGAGCGCAAGTCACGCTCGATCAAATGACGAGCCCTCACTCCCACCCCGCCGTCGCCTCTGAAGCGTACTCCGATTCTCTCGTGGAGTTCGCGATAAACGCGCGGCTAGGCACGGAAGTTTTCCGCGACCAGAGTGCGGCAATCGATGGCGGTTACAAACGCATCGGCATGGACTTCCCATCCATGGGGGAGCATTGGGTGAACACGTGGGTGCTGTACGAAGGCCACTTCGACGTCACCAGGCCCGCGATGCTCTCGTACGCGACCATCGAAGGAAAGCCGGTCCTTACGGGCCTCGTCTACGCGTTGCTACTGCGGCCCGGCGAGCAACCGCCATCGGTACCGGGTGGCGGCGGGGTGTGGCACGATCACAGCGGAACTCTCAGCGACGAGAGCGCGCTGCCAACACACCATGGTGGAATGTCCGACACATCAGCCACTCGCCTCGTCGTGCTGCACGCCTGGGTCGGCGTTCCAAATCCCGCCGGATTATTCGAGGCCGACAACTGGGCGCTTCCGTATTTGCGCGCTGGTGTCCGGGTTCCCAACCCGCTGTCGATCAGCGCGGCGCGGGCGCTGTCGCTGCTCACTGGCGCAAAGGAGTACTACGTCGCGCTTGCTGAAGCCGAAGGTGCTACGCGGTCCGCGGTCGTGCCAGCGCTGGATTGGTGCGCGAACGTCGCCGCGCCAATTGCAGCACGGATGCGCGTCAACGGACGCAGCTCACCAGCCGACTTGGCAGCTCTCGAAGATGCGTGGAGATCGGCGATGCAGAGGATTGCGGCAGCGTCGGGCGCTTCGGTAGCGGCCAGGTTAAACGGCGGCAAAGTGCCCGCAAGCGACTAACCAGCGCCGGAAATAGCGACAGGCGAGTGTCGTTGCTAGCTTCAAATCAGTAGAGCCTCGTCGCATCGCACCTCCGTCACACCGGGACACAACGTGCTCGGACTAAAGCAGCGCTACGATCTGTGGAGTACCGGTTCAGGTTATTTGATTGCCATCGGCACCACACTGCTGGCGCACGCAGCTACTGTGGCAGTCCGACAGGAGTTGCCGACACCCAGCTTCATGTTCTTCATCCCCGCCGTCGCGATCTCCGCCTGGTTCGGCGGACTTGGACCAAGCATCCTGGCGACAGCGATGTCGCTGGCGCTAATCCGCATCAACTTTCTGGGACCCGGCTGGTTTGGACCCGCCCCCAGGAATGGATTGCTCTCGGTGGCGACGTTCCTCGTCGTCGCCGTGACCGTCGTGGCGACAATGGAAGCACTGCGTCGATCGCGTGCGCTCGCCGATTCGCACGCCGCTGACCTCCAGAATCTCAACGCGGAAATACGGCGTGTCGCCAGCAGGGCGACGAAGCTGCTCGACGTCACCGCCGCGCTCTCCGAAGCGAAATCAGTTGAGGAGGTCACTGCTGTCGTTCTGGGAAAGGGACTCGCGGTGGTCGAGGCTGCACGGGGGATACTGGTGCTCGTAGAAGGTGATCGGCTGAAACTGCTCGGCGCGCGGGGCATGAGCGCCGCGCTCGAAGCACAGCTGTCGACGCTTACGCGTGACAGCGAGGTACCGGTGGCCAATGCCATCCGAGCGGGCAAGATGATCTCGATCGAATCCGGGGAGGAATTCCGGAAAAGGTACGCTGGAGTGTTTCCGGGATTCGACGAGCTCGCTGACATGCAGACCTACCTCGCTACGCCACTCGTTCACGCCGGAGAGACGGTCGGCTCCATCGCGCTTCACTTCAGGGAGGCAGCGGCGGTAGGTGCATCGGACAGGACGTTCACGCTGCTTCTTGCACAGGCCGCGGCCGCCGCACTGCACCGGGCGCGGAGCTACGACGCGGAGCTGGACATGCGGCGGCGCGCGGAGCTGCTGGCGCAGGCGCGCGAAGATGTACTCGGCGTCGTCGCGCACGATCTTCGCAATCCGTTGAATCTCATTCAGATGACCGCGGAGCTACTGGCCGACGAAGAGCTTCCGCTCGGCAAACGAAGAGAGATGCTCGGAATCGCTTTGCGAGCGACGAAGGAGATGAACCGCCTCATAGAGGATCTGCTGGACACCGTTCGTCTCCAGGCGGGACGTCTGTCGCTGGACGTCGAGGACGTGAGCGTCGACTCGATCATGAGAGAGGCGGATGAAACCTATCGTCCGATCGCGGAAAGACATCACGTTCACTTCGAGACGACTGCTCACGATACGGCGATGGTGCGCGCCGATCCCACTCGCGTCGCACAGATCGTGGGGAATCTGATCGGAAACGCCATCAAGTTCACGCCGGAGCGCGGATCGGTGAAGCTGTTCGCCAGACCTCAGGACACCGAAGTGGTATTTCAGGTGAGTGACGATGGCCCGGGAATTCCCGCCGACAACATGTCACACCTGTTTGACAACTTCTGGCAGGCGCGGAAGAACGATCGCCGTGGCGTGGGGCTCGGACTTGCAATCGTCAAGGAGCTGGTCGAAGCTCAAGGCGGCAAAGTCTGGGTGGAGAGCAAAGTCGACGAGGGCAGCACTTTCTCCTTCAGTCTTCCAGCCGCCAGCGTTGCCGCGAAGCCGGTGGAAGCCACAATCAGTTAGACGGGAGCAACGAAATGTTCTTAACGATTGGCGTTCTGCTGCTGGTGCTGTGGCTGCTGGGTTTTTTCCTGTTCAAGAAGGTCGTGGGAGGGCTCATTCACATCCTTCTCATAGTCGCGGTTATCGCTCTGGCCCTCCACTTCCTCTGGTCGGGCGCCGCACGCATGCCCTAAAAGTCGGCGGTCAGCCTTGAGCACCGCCGCAGCGTCTTTCGGCATCCGTCGCAGAACGTACTATTGACCTGCGAGGCAAACACCCCATCGTAGGGCGCAGGTGCTGGTTGACGCCACGCTCACGCTGGGAGGCAATCATGTTCGTCGCAGTGCAGCACACCATACAGGATCCGGAAGCGTTCTGGGCAAAGGCCGGTGAGATCGTCCCGAATCTTCCAGGGAATGTGAAGTTGCATCAGTGCTTCCCCAACAAGAATGGCTCGCGCGGCATCTGCATTTGGGAAGGTGAATCGGTGAGAGCGATTCAGGTCTATCTTGACGGACAGGTGGGTCACGTGAGCTCGAACGACTACTTCGAGGTGGAGAACAAGGAGTCGATCGCGCTGCCCACAGGGATAAAGCCCGCGGCTAGATCGAGCACAATCTCGCAGGACGGAATCGCAAAGAGAGCCCCAGAGGCATCGGCTCCGCCAGGCTGATGCGGGAAGGCATGATGCTGCGACCTGCGGCTCTGATTCCGGCTCTCGCGCTTCTCGGAACTCTGGCAGGCTGCGGGTCATCCTCCGACGGCGCGACTAGTCCGTTTCCGGCGCCAGTCGTGCCGCCGCTGGAGTCCGTTCCCTTTTCATTCCTGGGATCGGGCAAAGTGGCGTTCGAGCGTATCAGCTCCGTTACGGGCTACGACGCCATTTATCTCATCGATGCGACAGCAATGACCTCGTCGCACTCCTTTGACAACGGCGTGAATTTCGGAGCCACTCTCTCGCCGGACGGTCGGCGCCTGGCATACACCGCCTACACCGATGTCAATACGGCGTACGATGTCTATGTCGCCAATAGCGATGGGACGGGTGTCCAACAGGCTACCAGCTTTCCGCAGCAGGAGGGACCACCGAGCTGGACTCCTGACGGAGCGAAGATCATAGTCCCGGGGGGAAACGGTAACTTCGTTTATAACGTCTATTCCCAGTCGCCGGTGGCCAATCCCGCCGATCGGACGCAGCTCACGCACTTCACCGCGCCATCACCGGGAGCCGCGTTTAGCTGTCCGACCATTATCGACAATGAGACACGCGTTGCTGCTTCCGCGCAGGGCATGTTGGCGTTCGCGTGCTTTAACGGAGAGATCGATATCCTTGCGTCGAGTGGAGCGCTTTCGGCGACATATTTCCCGCTACGCAACGATCGCCGACATTGGACCAACGTGTTGGCGCCATCGTGGTCTCCTGACGGAACGCGGGTCGCGTTCATGGAGACGACCTCGGATTCTGCCACCAATTACTCGGTGATCGGTCTCGCGGTGAAGGTGATGAATGCGGACGGGAGCAACGTCGCGACTGTCACGAGCGTCGCGGCTGCTTCGAGCGGCGGTATCGGGGGTGGATGGCTCGGCTCCAACAACTATTCGCTTTGCTGGATGCCGGACGGCTCACGCCTCGTTTTCAACATTCCCGAGAGCATGCTCATTGGCCATCTCTGGGTCGTACGAGCCGACGGTACCGGGCTCGCGCAACTGACGTCGGCGCCCGGTGTATGGGACCGCAGCGTATCCTGCGCTCGTTGACGCTCGGCAACACACGCGAACTACAAGGCCGGCGCTCTGGTAAATCAGAACGCCGGCCTTTTGGTTCTGCCTAGTAATTCGGGTTGCCCGCCTTTTCCGTCAACGGGACGATCATGCACTTCAACGCCCCATAAGAGTCGTTGAACACCGGATACTTTCCCGTCGGGAACAGGTTGGTCCCCGCCTTCAAGTAGCGGCGCAGATCTCCGAGTCGTTGTCCGGTCAGATAGAAATCCCTTGCTCGCTGATCGGCAAGCTCGGTCATCAACGCCGCGCCTGTCAGAGCGACAACACCCTGACCGCCAACGGCGCGCCGCGCATTCACGAAGTTGAGCGTCGCCGGCGTCGGACCATCCGCCTCGGCCACATCGTACTGAGCCTCGAGGCCGGTCGCGAACTTGATGTCGTAGTTGACGTCGATCCTCGGCGCCGCTCCAGTTGGAACCCAACCGGTATACATGTACGGCGTGAGTGGTGTGTAGATCGATCCACCCGTCAGGCCAAGCTGAGTGGACGGCGGCTGCGGTACCCGCGGATCGTTCAGGCCCTGAAATCTCACATACATTCCCAGTGAAGCGCCCGACGCGTGCGTAAGCCCGTTGAGCGCGTTGTTTTCGCGAACCGTGTTTGACGAATAGTAGGCGAGCTTCTCGTACGCCGCCGGCACCTGAGCCGCATAGGTTCTCGCAAGCGTCAGGTCGCCAAGCTTGAGCGCCGCGCGCGCTGCTCCCACCTGAGACATGTAGATCAGATCCTGCGCGGCTGCGACATTCGCTCCCGTACGACCCGCGGTCGCCACCGTGATCGCTTCGTCGAACTTCTTGATCGCGCGTCGCAGCAGTGAATCAGATGAAAGTGGCGCGCTGAGGTTCACCGGCGACTCGCAGAATCCCTCGCCGAGTAGCACGTAGGAGTAACCTCCGTACGCAAGCACTCGCGCGACATTCAGATCCGCGCTCGCCGCCCCTCCGAGCAGAGTCTTCAGACGGTCTGCTGCATCGTCCGCGGATTGACGGGCGCGCTGAATGTACTCGTAGGTCGTTGAGTTGATGCCGTTGAGGTCCCCGAAGTTGTGCTCCGAGAAGTCACGGACGTCCACGTTCGTATGATCCGTAAAGGTCTCGTCGGCGAGAACGCCGGACCATTGCGCGTATTGGCCGTAGGCGTATTGGAACTCCCCGATCGCACCATTCGTGATCAACTGCATCAACGCTGGATCGGCGAGTTGTTCTTCCTGGATTGCTCCAGGGTTGCTTACACTGAGCACGTCCTTGCATCCGAGCGCGCCAAGCGTAAGGGCGGAGATCATAAGGATCCCGCGCAGATACATCGCGGCCACAGTGGGCAGAGTCTTGGGAGTATTCATCAGAACCCCAGCGCGATTGAAAAGGTGTAACGGCGCGGTGTTGGCACCGTCCATGAGTCGTTGCGATTGAACGTCGAGGTGCCTCCGTTGAAGTTCAGCTCCGGATCAGCGCCTCCATATTTCGTCCAGATCTTGAGGTTGTGGCCCGCGAGCATCAGCGTGGCGCGTTCCGCGAAGCGCCCCACGAATGCGGGCGGCAGATCGTAGCTGAGCGATAGGTCGCGCAGCTTCAGAAAATCGGCCTTCTGGATGTCGAAAAAATTCTCAGCGGCGAACATCCGCGCGAGCACCTCGTCCGGATTGGCCTGCGGATTCACCGTCGCCCACGAGAGCTGGGCGCGATCGCGTCTCCAATCCTTGACGTTGAACATGTAGTGGCCGCCCTTGTAGTCGAACAGGCTGTGCAGCCGCAACCTCTCGAAGATTGTGAAGTCATTCGAGAATCCCACTTCGCGCGTGGGCACTGACGGCCCCATGTACACGCTGACGGGATCGATGATCGGCTGGCCTGCTGCGTTCTTGATCAGATTGCCGCTCGCGTCATACTGGACGCGCTGTGCCCAGTACGCAGCGAGAGGGAAGCCCGGCTGATACCGCTGCACGGGAGCGTAATCGCCGAACACGATCGGAGAGCGCGCATCGCCGAAGGTGACCAGCTTGTTGTGGTTGGTGGACAACGTCAGCGTAGATTCCCAGGTCAGCGGCGTCCTGCGTATAGGAGTCGCGTTGAGCGCCAGCTCCAGGCCGCTGTTAGAGATCGTCCCCAAATTCGCCAGCTGTGTTCCGGCGAATCCTGTGGAAGGCGGAACCGCCACCGGCAGCAGTGCGTCGTGAGTCGTCTTGTTGTAGTAGGTGAAGTCCACACCGAGGCGACCGCCAATGAGAGCGCTCTCGAAGCCGAGCTCGATCTCGGAGCCCCGCTCGGGTTTCAGGTTCGGATTGCCGACGGATCCGTATCGCAACGCCGACGAAGTCGCGGCCGCGCCCGTCACCACCGACGTCGTGTAAGAGCGGATCGCGTCGAAAGGACCCGGCGAGTTGCCCGCCTGCCCCCACGCCGCGCGCAACCGAAGCTGATCGACCGATCTCAGATGAAAGAACGGCTCCTCCGAGATCACCCACGACAGCGACGCCTTCGGATAAAAGACTCGATTGAGCTGTGACCCGAACGCGGAGTTGTTGTCGACTCGCAGTGCGCCCGTGAGAAAGAGTCGATCGCGCCACGCAGCTTGCTGTTGCACGTAGAAGCCGATCGATTTCTGCGTCGTATCCTGTTCACCTCCGGTCGTGACTGCCGCCGCGGAGACTGAGCGAATGCCCAGACTTCCGAGATCCTGCCCGTATGCGTCTGTGCGGTGATACGCATTGGACAGGAACTGAACTCCGAATGACGAGTTCGACACGAGCGTGGTCGAGAGCTCTCGGGTTACCGTGCCGTCGTAATTGATCGTGAAGTCCTGGTTGAGCGGCCGACCCTCGGCGATAAACCCCTTCGTGTTGACGAGATCGAAGCTGGCGCGAGCGCTGAACGGATCGAGCCCGCCTGGCTGCGGCGGGAAGTACAGCTCGGCGCGGCCGATGTTCATGTCGAGGCCGACGCGGAACTTGTTGCTGAACCACGGGACAGGCCGGTAATCCGCGCTCGAGCCGACGATGAACCGGTCTGAGCGTGTCTGGTTGTCGTAGGTGTTCGCGACCGAAGGAAGGATCGTGAAGTAGTTGAGGCCGGCGGGGTAGGGGTACGCCCGGCCCGGAATCGCCAGATACGAGCTGATGATCAGGCCGAACGCGATGTTGTCGTTGAGCGGAAGCCTGATGTGATTCTGATTGTAGGTGAGGTTGGTGTTGAAGGACAGCTTGCTCGACGGGACGAACGAGAAATTGCCTCGCAGGGAGCCGAGTCTGGAATAGTTGTTGAGATTGACACCTTCTTCATTGTCGCGGGCACCTGAGACGAAGTACGAGAAGTGGTCTCCCCCTCCGCTCGCCGACAGGCTCGCCCTTGTAATCGCGCCGCTTCGCAGCGCATCCGATTCGGTCATCACACGGTGCGACACGATGTCGCCGGGCTGCGTGCCAATATACCCGGGATAGTTGGTCGGGTCCGCGATTCGCGCGGCGGTTGAGAGGGAATAGTTGATCGGCCGCATCGACTCGGGCCAACTCGAACGCCCCATCTCCCAGCGCGCGTCCCAGTGGATATTTCCCGGCTGTCCCTTCTTGGTGATGATCTGAATTACGCCAGCCGCAGCCTCGGCGCCGTAGAGGGTCGCGGCCGCCGGGCCCTTGATCACCTCGATTGACTCGATGTCGTTGGGATTGATGGCTTCGAGCGAGGACGCAGTCTGCCCGAACACGTTGTAGTTGCCCTGGCCGCGACTGTTGACGCGCACGCCGTCGATGTAAATTGTGGGATTGTTGCCGGCGTAGAGAGAGCCGGCACCGCGCAGTCTATAATTGGTCGACGTGCCCGCCTCGCCCGAGCCCGGCAGCAGCGTTAGTCCGGGAACCTTAGACTGCAGCACCTCGGTGACATTGTTCGCCGACGATTTGCCGATGACGTCGGAGACGCTCACCGTCGAGACTGTATTGCCGATGGCGCGTCGTCGGGTGTCGCCGACTGCGCCGGTGACGAGCACGGCGTCGAGGGCGGTTACGCTCTCATTCATCGAGAGATTGACGTCGGCGCTGCCATCTGGCGCGACGGTGAACGTCGCAGTGGCTGGTTGATAGCCGATGCCTCGCGCTCTCACCTGGTGCGTCCCGGGCGGAATGTTCGTCACGCGGAAACGCCCTTCGGCGTCGGGCATCGCCGTTAGCGATGTGCCGGAGATCGTAATCTGCGCCGTAGTGATTGGTGCGCCACTTCGCGCATCGGTCACGCGCCCCACCAGAGTTCCTGTCTGGGCCATAAGCGGAGGAGCAGCGAGTGCGAGCCCCACCAACGTCAGCGCGGCTGCGAACGAATAGGTCCTGCGACATCCACGATCACGTACCTGTCGATTCCACACGGGAACCTCCTTTGGAGCGGATGAAAAGAGCTTCTACGAACCTCCAACGAGCAACAGATCCACTACCACCGGGCGATGATCCGACGCCAGGGTGACCGGAACTGACTCGGATCGGACACGGAATTGTTTCGAGACGAGGACGTAGTCGATGCGCTTCTTCGGCTCGTCGGCGGGATCAGTTAGGCCGGGGCCTGCCGACGCAGGCCATGCGTCTTGCAGTCGCGCGAGCAGTGGTTGAATCTCCGGTGCATCGGGCGGCGCATTCAGGTCGCCGAACAGCAGCGTGGGCATCGACTCGGCGCCGATGTACCCGAGCATCTCCGTCACCTGCTGCTGCCGCACTTTCGGATCGGAGCGGTAGTCGAGGTGGGTGTTGAATACGCGCACGGGTGTCCCGGCGACGTCGATCTTTGCCTCGAGAAAACCGGGAAGTGGCGCCGGCTCCGGATTCGGCTCCTGCGTCGAGAGCCGCGTGATGATGTGATTGCTCCAGTCGATCACTGGATATTTGCTCAGCAGCGCCACACCGAACTCGCGTGGCGGGTCCTGCGGCTGCGCTCCGGCGAGTTGGTAGATGCGCGCGAAGCGGACCTGCATTCCCAGTTGTTGGCCGAGGGTCGTAGCCTGATCGACGAAGCTGCTTCGGTCGGCCCAATGTACGTCGACTTCCTGGAGTGCTACGAGATCGGGTGCGGAAGCGCGAATCGCATCCGCGGTACCCGCGAGATTCCCGTTGCCCGAGCGGATGTTGTAGGTCATCACGCGAAGGGGGATTCCTGGCCCGGCTGCGGGAAGATGCGCGCACGCGACAACCGCCAGTGGAACAAGAAGAAGGAATCGTCGCTGAAACGCGAAGAGAAGGAGTCGTCGGTGAAACCGCATCTCAATAGAGGAGATACGGCTTCCGGGTCTCACTGAACTTCTGAGCGTCGCGATCCCACTCGGCCAGCAGCGTCTCGAGCGTACCGTTCTCGATTGCCGCTCGAGTACGCTTTGATCCGGTGAGCGTGTCGAAGTAGTAAGTCTCGGGCGAAGTCGGCGATGCAGTCGAGTGGCGCCACTTGAACTCGTTGGGCTGGAGCCGTCGTATCGTGTCGATCAGCCGCAGCGTGGTCGAGATCGGGCGATAGGTGTCGCGATCCGTCACCACCATGCGCACGCCATGAATGGTCTGGCCCGCGTATTTGCGCGCGGTGGGGAGGACGGCAAAGTCGACGGCGACGAATTGCACGCCGGGCAGGTGCCGTGCGTTCATCGCGTCGGCAACCTCCTTTGCTCGAAGCCAGGGCGCGCCAGTCTGCTCGAACGGATTGTCACTGCCTCGGCCTTCCGAGAGATTCGTCCCCTCGAAGAAAACAGTGCCGGGATAGTTGATTATCCCGGCGACGGTGGGGAGGTTCGGCGAGGGCTTGATCCACGGCAGGTCCGTCTGATCTTCCCACAGATTGCGCTTCCATCCTTCGAGCTGCACGACGTAGAGGTCCGCGCCGATGCCGAACTCCTTGTTATAGAGCTGCGCCAGCTCGCCGGCGGTAAGGCCATGCCGTGATGCGATCGGATAGAGTCCGACGAACGACTCCATGCCCGGCTCGCGAATATTTCCCTCGACGATCGTTCCCCCAATCGGATTTGGCCGGTCGAGGATGACGATCGGTATTTTCTTGTGCGCGGCGGCCTGCATGGCGAGTCCCATCGTCGACAGGTAGGTGTACTGCCGCACGCCCACATCCTGGATGTCGAACACGAGCGCGTCGACGTTGGCGAGCATGGCGTCGGTGGGCTTCTCGATGTCGCCGAAAAGCGAAAAGACCGGCAGTCCGGTCTTTTCGTCTTTGGAGTCATTCACGCTTCCCGATGCGACGCCGCGGATGCCGTGCTCCGGGCCGAATAGCGCCACCAGCTTCATGTCCTTGCGCGCAGCGAGCAGGTCGATGGTCGGCGTCCCGGCGCGGTCGCGGCCGGTGTGATTCGTTATGAGTCCGACGCGCTTCCCGGCGAGAATCTTCGGCAATCCATCAGCGAGGCGGTCTACGCCGAGTCGTACGTGGGTCTGCGCAAAGGCGGGGGTGACGGTCGCGAGCGCGGACATAAGGAGCGCCGCGAACGATGTGCGGGACGGTCGCATTCATACTCGTCGTTGAATGTGGACGGATCGGTCACACACATAAGACAACCTGAGCAGTCGCGCAAGAGTTTTTACTTAGGTGCAATCAACGGGATGAAAAAAAGATCGTGGGCCCGTGATTCTCAGTCTCTCTGGGTTAGCCCCGAAATATCGGAATCACCAAAAAAACCGCTGCAACGATTCCCAGCCCCATCGATCCGAACCAGACAAGTCGTGAGCCGGTGAGAGCTGCAATCGCACCGAGCGCGATGGAAATCTGCAGGAGTGCTACCGCGGCTGCGTAGAAGTGGTGCTGAGAGAGAAGAACCTCCGCCTCGCGTGACTTCTCATCTCTCTGATGTTCGAGCTCGGTGGCATTGTGACTGATCGTGTCCTGCTGCGCGGTGTAGCGCGCAACTTCCGCGGACATCCGGGAAGGAGCGGGCTTCCCGGATACGTCCCATGCATTTATCCCGCTCTGCGCGATTGCGCCTTTGATGCCCTTCGCCTGGTAATACGTCCACTGATCCGATGCCTGCGCCTGGAGGCGGGTCGCATCAGTCTTGAGGGCGAGTGCCTCGTTTACCGTTGCTCCCGCCTTGAGCGATGCGATTGCCGCCAGCGCGGCGAGCACCGCCGTCGTGAGGGAGATCCAGCGCAGGAATGATCCGCCCAGCTTCTCGTGCTGCTCGGCGATCTTCTCTCGCAGTGAGTCTGTGTCTATCTCGATGTCTTCGGGCATGTTGAATTGTAACCCGAGCGCTTGCCGGCGTTCACTTGCTCCTGTTTTTCGCCTCCGTGAGCTCGGGAAATTCGACGTCGGCACCGTGCCAGATGGTTGCGAGCTCCCAGTAGAGCCGGGCGCTTTCAACGCGGTTTCCGAGCGCATATTCAGCCCGGGCCAGACCCAACATGGGCGCCGTCCGCCTCGGCGTCCTGGCGAGCGCGAGCACGAACTCCTTTCGGGCCTCGGCCGGGCGGCCGAGCGCTATCAGTAACTCGCCCGCGGACTCGCGCGGCGGTTTGATCGTAGACGGCGGCCCGAAGGGCATTGGCAGCTGCGCCTCCTGGTTCGCCGCGTCGCGAAAAAGTGCGAGCGCTCCAGCGGCGTCGCCACTCTTAACCAGCGCATAACCTCGAAGGGTTTTCTCCATCACTTCCGACATCCCGCGCGCGGTAGCCATATCAGGATTAGCGGCCACACGGTTGCGCCGCGCCGCCAATCCAGCCAGTGCAGACTCGAAGGCAGACGTTTCACCCCGGAACAAGGCGCCGAGCGCAAAGCCGAATTCGCTCGCGGCGAGGTCGGTTAACGCCTCGGCGTTCGATGTGGCGTTGAACACGGAGGAGTCGACACGGATCTTCGCGGCGGTGCCGGTCCACCGTCTCGTGTCCGCGAGATTTGCTCCTGCCATGAGTCCGGCCGCGTCCCAGCTGAACATGCTTCGGTTGGGAGGGCTTGTCCTTGCCTGGGTAGCCATCGAGTCGAGCCACCGATCGGCCTCACGATATCGTCCCATCTGAATGAGGCCGTAGTGCAGCCAGTGAACTACGTGAGGACTCACGAAACCGGCGCGGACAGTCGCCTGCGCTCTCTGGTTAGCCGATACCACCTCGTCCCATTTTCCCAGCGCGAGGAAGATGTGAGACGTCATGTGGATGGCGTGGCCGGCCGAAGGCGCAATCTCGCTGTACGCATTCGCGGCATCGAGGCCGAGCGCCGCGTGGGCCGGATCGTCGGTGGCGTGAATCAGATAGTGTGCTGCGCCAGGATGGTGGGGGTGCGACGCGAAGACAGGGACCAGCAGCTTATACGCCTTCTGATACGTCGCGACGTCCCTGTCGCCCTGGTTCAAGCCGAGTAGGGAAAGGGCGTAGAAGGTGGTAGCCTCGACGTTCTGCGGATCGGCCTGATGCATGCTCGCCATTTCGGCGGCGTAAGCGGTATCTCGCTGCGCTTTTGACCCAGTCGATGCGTAGAGCGTTTCGACGGCATTCAGCCACCGTCGCTCTGAGGGAGTGCGCGCTTTGGCGAGTCGCGCTTCGCGAGTTGGACCAAGTCGGCGCAGAACGGCGGCCGCGGCTGCCGTGTCCTGCTCGTTCCACACCGGATGCGTGTACGTCATTGCCTCACCCCAGAAGCTCATGACGTCGGCCGGGTCGAGCTTCTGGGCCTCTCTGAAAGCGTCGGCAGCCTGCGGGTAGTGGAAGTTGTGCATGAACAGCACCCCGCGAACAAACGCGGCGTGTGCGGCCGGCGATGCTGAAGTCGGGAAATCGATCTCACCCAGGCGCGGAGCCGGCGCCTCTTCGTGGACGCCGTGGTTCTCGTGAATCGTCGCTTGCTGTGCAGGCGCCAAGCGTGCAATCGCGAGTAAGCAGAGTAGGGAAAATCGGCGCATAACCCCTCGGCGAGCTAGACAGTCGAACGTATCACGAAATTCCTAACTTGCCAAGCGCCGCTCGTCGGATCTACTCCGAAGCTGGCCCCCAGTCACCGACTGGGTAGAATCCATTCCGAATCCACACGTCGTTAGGGACGGCGGTAACTAGTCCGGGCTGCTGGACGAGCCAGTCGTCGGGAAGCGCGATCAGGCGCTTGTATTCCGGGTAAGCCGCCGTCTCGAGCCCTTCGCGGATAATTCTCGCTACGAACGCGACGGATTCAAACTCCGGCAGTGCGCCTTGAAAGTCGCGGCTGATGTGCTTTTGGTGGATGGGGCCATCAGAGTCGTTCATAGGTATTCGGAGCGTAATGCGTTCCATTATGTTCTTGAAATCTCGCGAGTCAGTGGCTCTCAGAACAATGCCTGTTTCATATCGATCAAAGGTCGTTTTTCTACGGGATCAAAACCCGCTACCGCCTCCTCCTCCGCTCCCGCCTCCGCTGGATCCTCCACCGCCCGACCCCGATGAGCTCGGACTCGACGACATGCTGCTAGCGGCCGCACTCGACATGTCACTGATGCTGTGCGAGAAGCTCGACACGTTGAACTGTCCGGTCCCGCCGACATACCACGTCGGAGGCTCGCGATAGATGTCTTGGAAAGCCTTCGCCCACTCGTCCGCGACGCCGAAGGCCATCGCGTATGGCAGGAACCGCTCGAACATCTCGGGCGACGTGATCATCCGCCTGTACCGTTCGCTGTCAACGCGACTCAGGAACTCCTTGAAGCCAAGGGTCGCCTCGCGAGCGCGTGCACCGGCGACAGTGCGCGCGGGCATGATTTGCGCGAAAATCCCCAGGATCATCCCGCTCATGCCTGCGGCAAGAGCGAGCGCGATTATGGAGAACGTGAGCCACATCGTTTTCACGGCAAGCAAAGCGAGGCCGGCCAGGACGACCCCAGTGAGGACAGAGAGGCCCATCCATTTCGCTTTCACCTTGTCCGGGCGCTGCAGGTAGTAGCCGCTCGAGACAAGACTGTCGTAGATCGCGTCACGGATTGCCGGCAGCGCGCCGTAGAACTTGTTGCGTAGGTCAGACACCTTCACCGAGGTCTCACCGGTCGGTGCGAGCTCACTGAGCTTCTCGAGATAGCGCTCCTCGTGCGGCTTGAGCCCGGTCCACTGCGAGGGAGCGCGCAGGATGTGGAGGATGTAATCGGTGCTCTTGCTCAGGCCGAGCAGATGACTCTCGGTTATCTCCTCGATGCGGATGAATCCGCGCACCGCGAGATCGACGAGCGTCGCTGTGATGTCGGGCATGTCGGCTCTGTTGTCGACGAGCGTGCCCAATTCCGCCGGTGACGCTCCTTTGACCGGCTCGTAATTGACGACGAGCGCCCCTTTCTCCGGATCGCGTCCGCGCTTGTCCCACGCCTTGTAAGCGAGAAAGAAGACGAGGAAAGGAATCAGGAGCGGTGACCACTGTAACACCCGCGCCAGCCACTCACTCATTTCGCTCGGCCGCGAGCTGATGTGGCCGGCGGGCCAGCCGGCGGCGACCGTTATGCCTTCGTGCGGAGCAAGACCGCGGAGAAGGGTGAAGTCAACCTGATTGCCGTTCGTTTCGATCTTCGCGTCCTTGGCCCTCGATCCGCGCACGCCGGTGTAGACCGCAGTGCGTGTGGGCGTGACGCCTTCTGGGAGCACAACGCGCGCGCGGACACTGTCGATTGGCATCGTCCAGCTGTTGCCGGTGACGTTCCAATACAGCTCGTCGAACGCGGGTTGGTTGCCGTTCGCGAAGAAGAAGAGGATCGCATTGGCGACGTGGTAGCGAATGATGATCTGCCGGTCGGCGTCGCTCGCGCCGGGAACGTAGATGTGAAGTCGGTGCGTCCAGCCGTTGTCCATGCTCGATTCTTCTACGTTGAGCGGCCGGCCGCTCGAGTCGGTGATGTAGCCGATGGTGATGTCGAGCTTCGTCGCGCGACCCTGGGCGGTGTTGTGGCGGAGGGACAGGTCGCGGTTAATTCCGTTCCACTGACCCGTGAATCGGATCGTCAGCGTCTCGGTGACGTCGAGGGACCCGTCGGAGTGAACGGCGAGCAGCGCATCGAAGTTCCGGATGCGGATGTCGCGGGCCTGGGCGCTCGCCTGATTGGCGAGTGAGACGGCCAGTGCTCCGACGACAAGTGCTGCTCGTATAGTTTGAGCGCACGAGTAACCGTTTTTCAGCACGAATCCTGTGGAATTGGTTAAGGGATCTCCGGGAGAAGACGGTTGTGATTGGCCGGCCTTGATGTTAGCGCTTGGGATCGCGGATTGCTCTGGGTTGCCCGGTATGGCTGAAGGCTATACCTGACGCGAGAGTGATGGGAGTTTCTTGCTCAGGGCTGATCACTCAGAAACGACAGGCCGTAGCAATCCAATGCTTATTCGGAACTGCTAGGCTTGCTTTCCGGTTTGGAAGCCTGGCGAACCCAACGGACGGTTTTCGACACGTAGTCTACCGCCAGTAATGCCGCCGCCGCAATTAGCACCGGCTGCCACCAGGCGGCGGACCATTGCGGCTCTATCCTGTTGAGCGCACTTGCCGCAGCTCCAATGCCGAAAACGAGGGTGACACCGACTATTAGACCCCCCACCTGACCGAGACGCACCAAGAAACCTGCGAGTATTCCCAAGCACCCATAGATAAGCAGCAACGGCCAAGACATTGGCGAAATAAACAGCGTTAGCAGTGCGCTTCCGATAAGAAGCGCAGCCCCAGAGTGAAGAATCCAACGAACGACAGCAGACTCCTGCACTTCGTCGCTCAATCGCCAAGGGCTCATGTTCTATCAGGACGGGATCCGAGCGTTCCGCAACGCGTCGGATGCCTTCCTACCTATTACCACTGGCTTGAGCACACCGTCGGAGCCAGAACCACTGCGCTAAGTCTTTCGCGTGGGCAAGGTCGGTATCGGTTAGACGCTCCTCGGTAGGTTGGGCATGCCTAACGGAGTCTACATCCCCGGCAATCGGTGCCAGCGAGTTGCGATCTGGAAGAATGAGCCGACCGCCCTCACTCCTCGGGTGAAACCGAAGAGAAAGGGCGTACGTCTGCAGCTCACCACTGGTCTTTTTCCGGGGTGCAACGACCCACATATACAACGCTCGTCCCGCCGAATCGAACGCGACGAAACTCCTGCGCGAGCGTGCGGAGTCGCCTCCATCAACAAACTCGAACTGGAAAGCGGCCGAATCAGCCCGAGCAACGGGAACGGCCCGGCAAAAAATAACCGCGCTCGGCACTGCTAACGGGTCGAAGGCCACTGACTGTGCGCTCGCGATTTCGGTAGAGGCCGACAGACACGCCAATACGACTGTGCCGCGTGTCAAAAGATGCTTTCGCTGGCGCGAACAACAAAACGGCATGTGCATATCCCTGAGCGATTCTGTTCGGCCGACCCTAAGCCATATATTGGCAAACACGTACATCAATGTTATGCCAACTCTTTCCGTCGTCAAATGAGATCCCCCAAGTCTCAATGGAACACGATAGAGAGCCGCCCGAAGAGCTACCGCCGGCCAAGACGATAGTGCCACCAGAAACGCTTCTGCTGGAGCACCCGTAAGAGTTCCAGAAAAATGCCATGACGTTCACAGTGATTCTGGTCGCCTCGTGATTTGCAATAAGCTCCCCGAATTTTGCTGCTGCTGCGCTGCCCATTGGTAGCGACCTTCTAATCGCAGCTGCTCCAGTGGCTACGGCGAGGGGCCAGACGTCTTTAATAAAGCTTGTTCGCGTGTTGAAATAGGCCTGCGCTTTTGACACAGCGTCGCCCGCAATATTTCCGCAAACGTCGTCTGACATTGAGAATCTTGCGCTTGCGAACGAGAACGCTTCGATGTTGCTGATTGCGCCGAACGTGTCGCGAGGGTTCAGACGTCGTCCTCGTCCTCTGCGACGGGGGAGGTTCCGGTGCAAGCTCGTACCGACCCGCCTCCACAGCACTTGGGGGACCGCTGCGCGAAACTGTGCCATATAGCATCCTGTATCAGGATGCGGACAGCATGTCGGGTCATCGGCGGAACAGGGTAGTGGACCATATGTAATGCTGGCCACATCGTAGGCGACGGGATCCGTGGTCTCCACGCCGTAAAAGGCCTCAATGGCGAGAGCTGTCTGGTCTGCATTCAACTCGAGTACTCGACCATCAGACATTTTGATTTCCTGCGCAGCAATGTTCAGCGTGTACTGTGTACCATCATCGTCGACGATGGAAAGTTGCGACACATCAGCGAACATAGGGCTCTTGCCCACTGGCTGAATAGTCAGGCGCTCCGGGCCGCCTAGATCGGTACTACACGCTCCGAGTCCCAACGCAAACGTCGTAGCTAATAGCGCGTAACTGAATCGAGGGTCGAGTGAAAACATATCTCCTCCAGGACGGGTGATCTGAGTCACTAGTTGGTCGCGTACACCGCGCTTGTGCGATCGCAGTCGCTCGATAGGAGGGCTGCGGCATCAGCCTCCTCGAGTGAGCGAGACTCCGAATTCACAATGAGAGGCTCAAGGTGCGTATCACTTCCGTCTGCGCTCAGTTGAAAAAATCCGATCGTCGGTGTATTGAACTTTCCAGGTACCGTCGATCAAGAAAACCGGGGGGCGCAGGGCGCATTCGATGTGCCAACTCTTTTTGCAAGTTGAGACTACATCGTGGATTTCACTCGGAGATGCTTTTTTCATATCATCCAGATGTCGGTTTCATTTCACTCTTAATCTTTCTTTCGCCATCTCTTCGGAGAGCTGGATCACGCCAAAATAAGGCTCATTAGGTGTTAGAGCGCCGCTAACCTTTCGCGGAGATCGCGCCAGGCACCGGTGATCGATGCCTCAGCGTAGTGTATGCGAAGTATTGTCTAGGGTCCGTGGCTCTTTGAGGGAATATTCAACGCCAGTCGACGGGTCGGACCGAGAACAGCGCATCAAACGGGCGGATGCGAATTCGCGGGCCTGGGCGCTCGCGCTATGCGCAGGTGAGACGATGAGCGCGCCAGCGAGGCGGAGTGCGCGACGGAGCGAGTGATTAGTTTTGTGCCTTCACTCTCGTTTGTGAGGTTAGGAATTTGCGAGTTCTAAAGGCGCAGTCGTTCGCGTCGGCCCTGATTCTAACGTTTATACTTGTAGGCTGCTCCGACTCCACCGGTGTCTCTCAGCCAGACCTAGATCGGCTGATTCTCTTCGCGGGGCAACCGACAGCCAACCCCGCAACGACCGCCTTGTACGGGGCCATGCCCGACGGCAGCGGTCTGTTCAAGCTTGCGGAGCAGGGACTCGGTCTGATTTTCTTTCCGCGCCGGTCGCGCGACAGGCGGCAGATCGCATTTGTTACTGGGACCGGCGGGTCTTTCAGCATCTGGACGATGCGCGCGGATATGACCGGCCCGCACACTGTGTACAGTTCCAGCGCCTGTCCCAACGGCGTCGGTAGTCTGAGCTGGTCGCCGAGCGGAGATCGCCTGCTCGGCGACTGCGACACGGCGCAGGTGGTGATAAACGTGTCCGATGGCACCAGCTATTCCCTGACGCAGACGTGGGGGAGGCTTGCGACCCAACCCGATTGGTCTCCGTTGGGCGACAGAATTCTTTATCAGAGTGCGGATTTCGGCGGTGACACCTACGTCGCGAACCTGGATGGATCTGGAGCAACATTGGTCGCTGCGAACGCGGAGAGGCCAGTGTGGTCTCCCGACGGGAATAGCATTGTGTTCGAACGAAGCATTCTCAATGGGAGTCGCGTTCTCGTCGTTGCGAATGCGGACGGCACCGGCCAGCGCCAACTTACGTTTCCGCCGGATCCTACCATCAACGATGAGTCACCGGCCTGGTCGCCAGACGGCAAGCAACTGGTTTTCATTCGGTTCCAGGTTGCGCAGCCTGACTGGACGTTTCAATTGAACGTGATCAACGCTGATGGCAGCGGACTGAAAAGCATCACGCCGGACACATTTCACGGTATGGTGCAACCGGACTGGTGACGCGCGAAGAGGGAAGACGGAAGAGCGACGCGGTTAGAAGCTCACCTTTGGCAGCTCGCGCTCGCCGGCAGAGGCCTCGAAGAACTCGAGCTCGTGGTAGCCCATGGGTCCGGCGACGAGGTTCGAGGGAATCGTAGAGATCGCGGTATTGAGATCGCGCGCGACGGCGTTGTAGTAGCGTCGGGAATTCTGAACAGCGTCTTCTATGGTAGCGAGCTGTGCCTGGAGATCGCGGAATCCGCCGGACGCCTGGAGCTGCGGGTAGGCCTCGACCGCCACAGTCAGTCCGCGCAGCGCGGTCGTGAGCTCGCCCTCGGCTTGCGCGCGTGCGGCGGGTCCGGCGCTTTGCGCGGCGACTGCGTTCGTTCTGGCCTTGGTCACCGCGTCGAGAGTTCCACGCTCGTGCGCGGCGTAGCCTTTTACCGTTTCGACAAGGTTGGGAACGAGATCAGCGCGGCGTTTGAGCTGGACGTCGATGTCGGACCAGGCGTTCTCGGCGCGGACCCGGAGTGAGACGAGTCGGTTGTAGAGTACGACGTAGAATGCTACGAGAACGATGACGACGACCAATAGGCCGATCAACATAGTTTGGGGGCTCGGGGTGTCACGAAGAATGTAATCCCGATGGGGGAAAGATGGTCAACGAGAAGCACAAAATGCCTGATATGAATGTGACAGTACCCTGATAGGAAACCGCCATTTCGAAGGGGCTCGTGTGATAATAGCGTTTAGCACACAAAGCACGTTGTTACTAGGACGCAGATCTCGAGTGGAGGACTTCATTGGAGTGATCGCGCCCGTATCTGCAACGGCCTATTGTCCCGACCTTGCCGGCCGTACTTCACGCATCAGCCAGTAGGCACGTCTTGTTCTGCATCGGCGTGGGCTTGCTACTTCACGACTGTGACAGTAGACGGAAGCCAGCAAGATGATCAAGCGCGTGGACTGCCCGAAAGCCGTGACTGCTGCGGCCTAGGCTCCCCCAGGCGCATTCTCGCAGTCCGGCCGAGCTAGTGAACTCATTCTACACTGGAACACTATGAGAATTGGCGGCCTCTTCATCGGTGTTAGCGCGCAGTCTGATTCCGAGATCCCGGCACTGAAATTCGCCGCTCGGGATGCTCTGGCACTCTGGTCAGCTTTTGCGGACGCAAACGAGGCCGCTCATTACTTCGGAGACGACACGCAACTCCTGCTAAACGGTCAGGCAACGAGGGACGAAGTGCTGCAGGCCATTGACGCCTTGGTAGAGCGTTCTCGCGAACGGGACTATGGCTTCGTGATGATTCACTTCTCCGGCCATGGAACTCCTGACGGTCGCTTAGTTGTATATGACACGGATCACTCAGACATTGCCGGAACATCACTGCCGCTGAACGAAATAACCGAAAGGGTTGGGCAAATCAGGGCGTCGAACATAATCCTGACATTTGATAGTTGTTTTGCGGCTACAGTCGTGGGGCTTGAGGGATCCGATAACGCAGCGGGGTTCGACTCAGCGATGAAGAAGCTCGCAGGTGAATCCCGCACAGTTGCTTGGGCTGCCAAGCCGACTGAAAAAGCGCTTGAGTCTCCGACCTTTGCGCACGGATTCTTTTCAAAGGGATTACTCGTTGGACTAGACGACGCTGCGATTCGCGATGGCAACAACATTGTACTGACTCACTGGATTCAGAACGCGATGAGTTTTGTTCAAAAACAGGCGACGGCCATCGGTCGCATACAGACTCCTGGCGGAAGGATTCATCTGTCCGCAAACGCCAGCATCCCTATTGTTCCAAAAGGTGACCGCCAACGTCGGCTAGCGGAAGAAGATGGCATTCTAAGCGTGGGATCCGATAGCAATGAGATCGCGCGTTACGAACTGTTCGATACCGCCACGCTCGACGCAATCCGAACGCGTCTCGGTGGAGACATGCATCAACTACAGGTTGATGCAATATCGATCGGTGGCGTCCTCGCAGGACGCCATGTCCTGGTCAAAGCGCCAACCTCGGCAGGGAAGACATTTATTGGCGAACTCGCGGTTTTGAGAGCCTGTGCTCAACGCAGGAAAGCAGTCATTCTCCTTCCCATGCGTGCAATGGTGCACGAACAGTGGGAGGCATTTGAAAAACACTACGGTCAATTGGGATTGAGGGTCGTTCGCTCCTGCGGAGATACGGACGATGATGACGATCTTATTCGCGGCCAGCATTTCGATGTGGCATTTCTTACCTACGAGAAGTTTGCTGCTCAAGTGTTTGCCCGGCCTGGCCTGTTGGACGCTCTAGGCGCGGTTGTGCTCGACGAAATTCAGCTAATCTCCGATAAAAGTCGCGGTCGGACCGTTGAACTGATCTTAGCGCGAATGCTTAGGAGACGATCGAAAGGCCACAAGATTCAGCTCGTGGGTCTGTGCGCGGATGTAGGTGATCTCAATCATTTGCCTGAGTGGCTGGGCGCGACAGCGGTGTTTGAGCGTGTACGTCCCGTCCCCCTTTACGAGGGCGTTCTGTTTCCATCCGGGGAGTTTCGATACAGAGAATCCCCAGGCGACGGACCAAAAACCATTCAAATTCCTGCTTTTCCGGTCGATACGCACGATGTCGACAAATGGGGATACGAAGCGAACGTCAGGACGCGAATGGCAACAGTGCTAATTCGACATTTGGCTTTGCTCGGTCAGACGGTTCTTGCGTTTCGGTCGACGCGGAAACTGGTGCGCCAGCTCGCGGCAGCGTTGAGAGGTACGATTAGCCACGAAGCATGTCAGTCGACAATCGATCACCTATCATCGCCCGCTGTCGGCGCTGAGGTGTCGAGGGCCAGCCAGCAGCTGCACTGGTGCCTGAATGGAGGCGTCGCCTTTCACATTAGTGACCTTGATCGACGCGAGCGCGAGGCTCTTGAATCAGCCTTCCGCACAGGTAAGGTGAGCGTCATGGTCGCAACTACCGGGCTCGCGATGGGTCTGAATACACCTGCGAGGGCGGTGGTAGTCGGAGATCATACGCTTTGGGGGGGCGAGTCAAAAGGGGACGTTCCGTTCAGCGTGACCGATTATCGAAACATGGCAGGTCGTGCGGGACGATTGCTTGGGGACCGTTCGCCGGGCTGGTCATATCTTGTCGCCAACACCGAGGCCGAAGGCAATCAGTTGTGGGCTGACTATATCGAGTCTCCCGGAGACACTCTGACCTCCGGCCTGGCGGCACTCTCTCCGGAGGATCTCGCGCTCGCCTTACTTGCGATCATCGGAAAAGGATACCTACAAGACCTAGTTCAGATCGCCTTGGCTACGTTCCACGGTTTCAATCATCGGAACGATAAAGATTGGCGACTGTCAACGCGCGCGTCTCTCGATCGGGCAACCGAAACGCTCGAAGCCGCTGGATTCGTCAAGAAGAACAGTGACAATACCTTCGAATTAACCGCCGCTGGACGCGTCTGCGGCTGGGAAGGTTTGCGGTTCGCCTCTGCTGCGAGACTCGTCGCCCTAATCGATGACGTGGTAACTAGCGGCGAAGAGTTCGATGACGGCACCTTGGTGGCGTTGGCACAATGCACGGACGAATTGGATGAAATCAGAACCCCGATGGGAAAGACTGAGCCGATGGAATGGACAACTAAACCGCCCAAGTTTTTTGATGCTCACCACCAAGCCGCTTTGAGAGGTTTGAAAGGAGCGGACGGTGATGTAGTCTCGGCCTTTTTTCCGCAACGAATGAAGCGGTGGTCGGGGCTAGCAATGTGGGCGCAAGGGACCAATTCCGTCGACATAGAATCGCGCTACGATCGACGCGCAGACGAGCCCGCTATGGGTCCGCTGAGAAGAGTCGCGGAAAGAACAGCCGACGTACTTCGCGGGGTGTGCGCCCTCGCCTCACTGAGAAAGCCGGACGTTAGCGAGCTTCTGACAAAACAATGTGCTCTGCTTGCGGCGCGACTTGAACATGGCGTCACCAAAGAAGCGAGCGAACTGACCCGACTAGGCCTGCGCATTACGAGAAAGGAATCTATGGAGTTGGCCAAGATGAAGATCTTGGACGGACCTGCGCTCTTTGCCGCCCTAAATGCCGACGACAAGCGAGTTTTCGGGCTATTTGGAAGTGATCGTGCGCACCAATTGAAGTCGATCGTTCTAAAAAGGGGTGGAAAAGGGGCCGGGAGATACCGCGCACCGAGTCCCCTGCCTGATTTCTTCGATGAAGCGACCGACTTCTGAGATCGAGCTGAACCGTTTGGACTCCGCCTGTTCCGCGATCGGATCACAGAAGACATATCAAATGCGTCTTGTTAGCAATATGCGATAAAGGACGCATAGCGCATGCGGAGAACCCTAGAGAAATGACTGCCGGCAGCCGCGAAGAATTCGAGTTTGATATTCGTGTACTAGCTGATCCTGATGCCGAAGCTAGCGCTCGAAATGTGGCTTGGCGGCTCGTCTATGAGCATTTTGACCCGCGTCTGCGAAGTTTTTTCGTGCGTCGCGTGTCTACAGAGGGCGACCTTGACGCCCTTCTCTCGGAAATTTGGCGTAGAGTCTTGCTTAAGATTGGTTCGCTCAGCTCGTCGCGTGCTGCATGGTCTTGGCTACTCACGATCGGTGTCAATCTGCTGCGCGACCAGCGGCGAGACCGTGCAGCCGCGATACGCCGAGAGGATCATTTTAAGATCTACTTAAAGGATGATCCCGAACAGACACTGTTGGATATGCTGACTGATGATCCGTTCGATGGAAGAATCGATCGACAAATCTTCTTCCAGAGGTTACAAGATTTACCAGCGCTCGATCGACAGCTTGTGAATTGTTTTGCCGTTGAGGAAATGTCACACAAGGAAATCGCGCTCCGTCTTGGCCTGGCCAGTCCGGAAGCAAGCCGTCAACGACTCGTGCACATCCGCAAAGTCTTGCGCGGAGAGGAATGAGGCATGTCGGGGATGATGGGGTTTAGCACGAGGATGCGGAAATGGATGAAAAGACACTAGGCGCTAAGAATTTGCAGAGGTTCGACGCCCTCCGGTTAGATGCTGACGAGGTGCTGCGGCTACAGCGCCGTGCGGAGGCGCTATTTGCGAAGCGCCAGCCACTGGCCTTTGATGGCCTGGGCGATCTTCTAGATCAGGTTCTCCCGCGAGATTCGGAATCGGAACAACGGATCTCAAGAGTGCTGCGCTTTCGCGAGAACGAGCTAGTTGGGCTGAGACGAAGCGACTTAGATCCTGCTGGCCTTTCGCATGAGGGGCTTGCTATGCTTGGCCAAGCGATCGCGCTGAATCTTGCGTCCTTCATGGCGCTCGTCGAACGGGACCACAATCGATTCAAAGAGGCAGGTGAGTATGCCGCCCCTCGGGAGCTTGCCAACGATGATGCCGAGCTCAAGTCGCTACGTGAGGCCTGGGATAGACTCGAGCTAGATAACCCGGAGCAGTAGGAGGGAATCAAGACGCAGCCACCAAACATCGGCTGTATCCACTAGTAAGGCGCCGTTAGCTCACGGAAGTTGAGCTGACGGCGTCTTGTTTGTGAAGGGGCCAAAGATTAGTGCGTGGGAGCCCCACGAACAAAGCTCTCTGGAGGAGGACGCATGACATCATCACGAACCGCGGCGCCACCCAACCTACACATTTTTGTCAATCGACGAAAGTTTGGCGAGGAAAGTGGGGTGAAAGCACGCATGACCGGAGCCGAGATCGCCGGGCTTGTAGGCGTCGCGGCGGAGAACGCAGTCGTTCGCCGCGACAACGACATGGATTCTCGCGAGGTGCAACCGAACGAAGAAATCGACGTGCACCAGGCGGAGCACTTTCTAGTGACACGGAAGGTTGTAAACGGTGGCTGGACGCTCTATGTGGAATCTCGTCGTGTCCGCTGATCGAATTACCCGAGAACTCGAGCGGTTACGAGACGGCGGACAGCAGGCCGATCTCATAAGGGGTACCCGCGACGTAGTTCTATATCGAGATGTGCCGACGGCGGGCGGGAGCCACAATCTGCCGACATTTACGGACGCAGTTGTACCGATTCCCGCTGGCTATCCAGCGGCCGGAATTGACCTCGCTGGACTCCCCTTAGGTTCCCCACTACTCGCTCTGGTGCGAGGAGGGCAGAACAACCAAGGCAATGTGCTAACGGCGGATGGTCGTCAATGGCAGCTCGCGAGCTACCATCCTCACAACGGCGGGGGCGGCGAGCCGTGGGACCCATCGGTTCATGGATTCCACACATACTTCGATCACATTTTATCATGGTTAGCCGTCCTTTGACGCAAAAAGCTTCGGCGAGTTCGTACGCTCAAGACAGGACATCTGCTCCATGGCCGGTCTTGGTGCGCGCAGCCGAACCAGAGTGTGAAGAACTCTTCAACACGCTCTTTCAGCGATACCCCCACGCGGAATGGGCAACTTTCGCCCGATTTGGGTGGCGAGTCACGTCAGACGGGTTGGTCCTGGCTCTAGCGGATCTTGACCCTCCGCAAGCGGGCGAACTCGACCGAGACGTCGATCACGTTTCCTTTGCGGAAGGCTACTCACTCAGAACCGCCCTGTATCTGGAGAGACAGTCCTTGGCAGTCGGAGTGATACACTCTCACCCAGAGGGGTTTTATACGGAGCCAAGCGTCGTGGACGACGACATGGACACCTACTACTCAGACTATTTTGAACATTTCGCCCCCGGCAGACCGTACCTAAGCTTGATCTTCGCCCGCAGAGCCGATGCAGTGTTGTCCGCAACCGGCCGAGTCTGGTGGGAGCAGCAATGGCACCGGGTCACTCGATTTGCGTTTGAAGGAAGAGACATCGCCGTCGGCGGCTACAGTTTCAAGCGCGTACTTCCCATTGAACAAAAAAGGCGCGTTGCTCGTGTGGCGTCCGCATTTGGGGAAGAGGCTACGGAGCGGCTAGCGAGAGCCACTGTGGCTGTAATTGGAGCAGGTGGCACGGGCTCCCCTGCGATCGAGGTTTTAGCACGCGCCGGCGTGGGACATATCATCACCGTCGATCCAGACCAATTTGAAGACTCGAATCTGGAAAGGGTGCACGGAAGCGGAGATGCAGATGTGGACGCGCAACTGCCCAAAGTATTGATTGCGCACCGCCACATTGCGTCGATCAATCCGAACTGCAAAGTAACGGCGATTCGCGGAGCCCTCCCACAGCCGATCGTCGTCGATGCCTTAGCATCGGCGGATGTGGCTATCGGCTGCACTGACCAAGAACATAGTCGTCTGGCTCTCGGCGATCACGCAATTCGATATTTGGTCCCCGCAATCGACGTTGGTGTCGCCTTTGAGGGAAAGGGCGGCTTGGTCACGGGACAGATCGTGCAGCTCGTGCGCTTCCTTCCCCGAGATCCCTGTCCCATTTGCCAAGGAATGATTCGATCCTGGGCAGTCGCTCAAGAACTTATGCAGCCGGAGGAACAGGTAGCTCGGCAGGAGCAAGCCGCTTTGCTCGCCGATTCTCCCGATCATGCGAGCCGCTATTGGCAGGATGTTCCGATTTTGAACACCGTCGGATACTTGACGACTATTGCCGGCGCTCTCGCTGCCGGCTACGCAATCGGTTGGATCACCCAGCGATTCAAACCACCGTTCAGCAGGCTCCAGCTGAATCTTTCAGCCGACATGTTGGACGTAACAAATCAACACTCCGAACGGCGGGCAATGTGCGTGTGCGACTCAATCCGAGGCACCGCCGACCAAGGGCGCGAGCACGAATTCGTATCAGCTCCAGCGCACTGGAGGGCGGCAGAGTTGTTGGATGATCAGACAAATGCGGCCGGTATTTCGCCCTATTAGCCCGCCATTCTACCACAGGAGCAGCCAATCATTAACGTTGCAATCGGCGGGATGACGGTCCCGATAGAGAAAGCAAGCGAGGGATGGATCAATCAGATGTTCGAGGAGGCGCGCAAGAAAGGGATCGCGCTGTGCGTTCAAGTCAATGTTCAAGTCCCGAACGCAAACATGGCTCTTGCGACTCCGGGGTGCGGGCTTGGGGGAGGTGGCGACCGCGCCCCGAACAGCGTTGAGCAACAAATTTTTGATGCTTGGAGCCGTCGGGGCCTTGCGCAAGGTTCCCTGCATCCGGGGGAACTCCGCGCTTTCCTGAACGATCTTGGGCGGATCATCTAGCCCATTTACCAATTGGTCAAGGAATCTGTAGACGGGTATTGGCTGTTTAGATATCCAAATTACTCACGAACTTCGCGTTCTCTTCAATAAAGAGTCTGCGCGGCTCAACATCATCCCCCATCAAACGTTCGAACGTGTCGTTAGCAAGGATCGCGTCTTCAACCGTAACTTGAAGAATCGTCCGGGTCTCCGGATCCATGGTCGTCGACCATAGCTGCAACGGATTCATCTCTCCAAGTCCCTTGTACCGCTGGATATTGACGGTGCTCTTACCTTCACCGTTCGAGAGTCGCTTCACGTACTCCTCGCGCTCCTTCTCGTCGTACGCGTAGAACTCTTCCTTCCCCTTCGCCACGCGATAAAGCGGCGGCTGCGCGATGTACACAAACCCGGCCTCAATCAGCTGCGGCATCTGCCTGTAGAAGAACGTCAACAACAGCGTCCGAATGTGTGCGCCGTCAACATCCGCGTCGGTCATCAAGATCAGCTTGTGATACCGAGCGTTCTCGATGTTGAAGTCGTCCTTGATCCCCGCACCGATCGCGGTGATGATCGTCCGGATTTCTTCGTTGCCGAGAATCTTGTCGATGCGAGCTCGCTCGACGTTCAGGATTTTTCCGCGCAGCGGCAGAATCGCCTGGAACGCGCGGTTGCGCCCCTGCTTCGCCGAGCCGCCTGCCGAGTCACCTTCGACGAGATAGATCTCGCACAAAGCAGGATCGCTCAGTGAACAATCGGCGAGCTTGCCAGGCAGATTGCCGATGTCGAGAGCGGACTTCTTACGAGTGAGATCGCGCGCCTTGCGCGCTGCTTCACGAGCGAGAGCGGCCGAAACCGTTTTCTCGATCACGATGTTCGCGACGCGAGGGTGCTCCTCTAGATACGCCGAGAGATGCTCGTTGACCACGGCCTTCACCGCACCTTCGACTTCCGAGTTGCCGAGCTTGGTCTTGGTCTGACCTTCGAACTGCGGCTCGCGGACGTTGACCGACAGAACCGCGGTCAATCCCTCACGCACGTCGTCACCACTCAGGGTGAAGTTCGCTTTCTTGAGCGCGCCGTTCTTCGCCGCGTAGGCGTTGATCGTACGAGTGAGCGCCGACTTGAGGCCGGTCAGGTGCGTCCCACCCTCGTGGGTATTGATGCTGTTGACGAAGGAGAAGACGTTCTCGTTGTAACCATCGTTGTACTGAAACGCGAGCTCGATGTCGATGCCGTCGCGCTCCGTATCGATGTACACGATGTCCTGGTGCAACACTTTCTTCTTCTCGTTCAGATACTGCACCATCTCCTTCAGGCCGCCTTTGGCGTAAAAGACTTCCGTCTTCTCTTCGCCGGCACGCTCGTCCTTGAGCGTGATAGTCAAACCCTTGTTCAGGTACGAAAGCTCACGCAGCCTGTTGGCCACCGTCGAGTAGTCATATCTGAGCTCGGTGAAGATCGTGTGATCGGGCTTGAACCAGACGGTCGTCCCTCTTGCCTTCACACCAACTTTGTCGAGCACCTTGAGCTTCGTCACGGTGATCCCGCGCGCGAAGTCCATGTAGTACTCTTTTCCGTCGCGCCTCACCCACACCTTGAGCTGCTCTGCCAGCGCGTTCACGACTGACACACCCACGCCGTGCAATCCGCCCGACACCTTGTAGGAGCTCTTGTCGAACTTTCCGCCGGCGTGCAGCACCGTCATCGCCAGCTCGACACCCGGGATCTTCTCGATTGGATGGATGTCCACGGGAATTCCGCGCCCATCGTCCACTACCGTTATGGAGTCATCGGCGTGGATCGTCACGTCAACCTTGGTCGCGTGTCCCGCCAGTGCTTCGTCGATCGAGTTGTCGACTACTTCGTAAACCAGGTGGTGGAGACCTCTCGAGGATGTGCTCCCGATGTACATGCCGGGACGTTTGCGTACTGCCTCGAGACCTTTTAGTACCTGAATCTGGCCAGCGTCGTAACGCGGCGCGCTGACTTCTGCTGTTGCTGTCTTCGCCATTTATTGCCGGTGGGAAAATCGATTTGAAGGGTGCCCAAGAAGCGTAATTCGGCGTGTCTTCGGCAGCTTCCAATCTAAACCTTCTTGCGGGTTAAAGCAACCTCAGCAGCTAATCATAACCCTTTGGCCGGCAACAACTTAGCGCATCAGTTGCAGCCGAATTTTCCTTATCCGCGTCCGGCCCGCTTTCGCGTTGAGAGCTCGCAATATTTGTGGCTCCATCAACGACAGCTCGGTCATCCAGCCGTTGTTCTTCACCGACACGAACAGCGTCCCATCAGGAGTCACCGAGATGGGTTTCGTCACCGTTGCGATCTGCTTTCCGACGAGCGACTCCCATTCCGGAACGACCTGAGCGGCTTCGACACGCTCGTCGAGCTTCGCCTCTTTCAGGAACGAGCCGAGTACGTTGGCGATCGATTCAGGCCTTCTTTTTTTCTCTTCCGGATCGCGCTTTCTCATATTCCGCCGACTGGCTCGACAGAATATGTCGTCGGGTCCTGCCGATAGAAACGCTGGAGCTGCGCGAACAGCGCCGGATGCCGTTTCCGCAACGCCCTCGGCCGCTCGAAAAAGACTTCGGTTATGACGGCGAAGAACTCCGAGGGGTTCGTCGCGCCGTAATCATCCAGCAGCGTCGGCTCCCCAGTGTGGGCCGCGTTGCGCAGGGCATTGAACTCCGCGCTCATCACCCGCGCCCAAGCGAGATAGTCGCCGTGCCTCTCCAGTGCCGGCGTTCCGTCGCTGCTCTGGTTCTCGAAATCGAGCTGGTGCGCGAATTCATGGAGCACGAGATTCTCGCCGTCGGTCGGTTCGGCGGCGCCGCGCCTCACCGCATCCCACGCCAACACCAGAGCGCCGAGTCGCCGGCCGGTGTGGCCGAGTCGGTCTTCGCCGCCCTCTTCCCAGATGCCGCCGCCGATGTGGCGGTCTTCCTTCGCCGTGTATCCCGACGGATAAACGAGGATGGCAATCAGCTCCGGGTAGTAATCGGTCTCGCGATGCAATAGGAGCAGGCACGCTTGTCCGGAGATGGTGACGCGGATCTCGTCAGTCAGCTCGAGCCCGCCAGCTCCCTCGAAGTGCTTCTCGGCGATGAAAATCTGGGTGTGGCCGAGCAGCTCCGCCTGATCAGCCGCCGAGAGCCGCGCGAAGATAGGAAGATTGCGCTCCAGAATCCCGCGCCACGCCGGAGGCGCTGGCTGAGCGAGCAGGCGCGCGCGCCGGCGGGACTTGAAGAGGTCGAACACCATGACTGAAGACTAAACGCCGACGCGCTACTGGGTCGTATTCCGGCAGACCGTGGACAGCAGCTCGTTGAGACGCATGACATTCGGGTTGTCCGCGTCGCGATTCTGTGTCTTCATCAGATTCACCGCGAGCTTGCTGAGGACTCCACAATCGAGCGACGGATTCTCCAGCAGCGCGCCGATGACACTCTTGTCCTTGTTGGTCCCGGCGATCTCCATGAGAATCTCTTTCGGCGTCGCTGGATTGCCGGCGAACCAGATGTCGAGGGTCGTAATCGTGCGCGGGCGCCGATAGAGATCGAGCAGAACACTCGGAGGCGTGTGCCGGTGCGCGGCCAACGCCTGGAAGAAGTAATCGGGATACGCTTTGGTGCGATAAACGCGCTCGAGTGTCGCCGCGTTCGTACCCGCGTTGCGGACGGCCTCGAGCGCGATGCCCATGTCCGGAGAATTCGCGAGCGTGTCGAGTATCTCCGGCGAGATCGAATCGTTGGGGAGCGCCGCCAGGAGAAAGGACCGATCGTTCATCCGAGCGCGGATGCTGCTGTCGAGCCAGGCGCGCTTCCGCTCGGGATGGTCCTTGAGCGTTGCGTCGATCGATTCGCGATCCCGCGCGATCTCCGCTCTTTGCGCAGCCCACTGGTCATCCTGACGTCGATTCTTCGATTTCGTCTGCTCGCCCTGGACGACGTTGTACGAGACGAGCAGCAGCCCGCACGCCAGTGCCGCCCACGCTCCGATTTTGCGACCGGGCTCGGCGGAACTGCGATAGCGGCCGAACGCGAGGCCGAGGAATCCGCTCAGTGCGCCCATCATCGGCAGACCCAGAAACCCGATTCCCGCCGTCGACGATCTGGACTGGGAGATCGCCCAGATGACCGTGATGATGCCGAGCCCGCAGAAGGCCACGCTTTCCGCGACACCTTTCGGATTTCGTCGAGTCAGAAGCGTGACGATCACGACCACGTATGCGATCGGAAGGCCAATAAGCATGAGAAAGAAGAGCATGGCGTGGTCGTGCTAAAGCGCGGAATGCCCGCTCATCCATGCTTCGGAGACGACGCGCGCCTTCGCGATATCGTCCACGACCAGGATCAGGTGGTTGCTGTGATCGCTGTACTGCACCTCGATGTTGACGCCGGCCTCGGCCATCCGTCGCGCGATTTTGCCGAGCTGGCCGGGCACTTCCTGCTTCAACCGCTGCGCGATCACATCGCGCTCGGCGATCACCTCGATTCCCGCGGCTTCGAGTGCTTTGCGGGCTGCGCTTCCATCCTTGAATAGAAAGTGCGCGACCACCTTTCCTTCGAACAGCCACGCGCCACCGCCCTCAACGCTCACGCCCGCCCTGCCGAGCGTCTCGCCCATCTCGGCGAGTGCGCCGGGACGGTTGTCGAGGGCGATGGTTAAATCCTTCACGGGAACGCTTGCCGCCGGCGTAGCTTCAAGGCCGCACTTCTCGTTCGGTGGACTGTTGCACCGGTCTCGTCACCTGCGGCCCGATTCTGATCTGTGGCTCGTGCAGGACGGGAATACTGACTGAGGCCGCGATGAAGCACATATCGTGCGCGGTCTCGTGTAGCTCCAGCGCGCGCTTCTCGTCGCTTCCGGGAGCGAGCGTCACGGATGGGCGAAGCGTCACGCTCTCGAACTTTCCGCCGCCATCGGGGCGCATCACCATGGTACCGCTCGCGTCGTCCTCGTAGGCGACGACGTTGATCTTGCTCCGGGCGCAGAGCGCGAGATACGACAGCAGATGACACGAAGAGAGTGCGGCAACAAAGAGATCTTCCGGATTGTAGACGTTGGCGTCGCCGCGAAAGATCGGGTCAGCGCTGCCCGGCAGGTCGGGTTTGCCATCGAACTGAACGCGATACTTGCGCCCGTACCCCGTGTAGGTCGATGTGCCCTCGCCAAGATTGCCGTCCCAGACGAGACGGGCTTTGTAGTCGTGCGCGTTTCGCTTTCCGGTTGGTTGACTCATGGTATGGCCTCGCTTCAGGGGTTTTCTTGCGAACTACTCAAAATTTCTTCATCCGTACGAACATCTCATTGACGACTCCGTCTCTCACCGACAGTCTATCCAATTGCATCAGTCCCGGCGGGATATCTGCTTCGCGCGGCACTGCGAGAATCGTCTGGCCGAGTCCGCGTTTCTCCAGCATGAGGAGTATGCGGGCGGCGCGCCGGATGTCCAGCTCGGCGAATGGATCGTCGAGCAACAGCACCGGCTCTGCGCCAGCGTGATCGCGCAAAGTCGCCGCCTCGAGCATCCGTAGCGCAATCGCCGCGGTGCGCTGTTGGCCAGCTGAGCCGAAGAGACGCAGATCTCTTCCATCAAGAGTCAGCTCCAGATCGTCGCGGTGCGGGCCGACGTGAGTAAGGCCGCGACGCATGTCGAGCGAGCGCTTCTCCTCGAAGGCGGCGAGCAGCACGTCGTGACGCGCCTCAGAGTCCGCAAATGGGCTTATGTAGCGCATCTGCGCCCGTCCCTTCTCACCGATCTCCTCACTCACGCGGGTGAATTCGGCTGTCTGGTCGTTCACCCATTTCGCGCGCGACTCGATGAGCACCGATCCGTGTTCGGCGAGCGCCGGCTCCCAGACCGACACCTCCGAGTCATTGGCTCCGCGTCTGGTTGCATTGCGGAGCGCAGCGTTGCGTCGGGCGAGGTTGGCGCGGTAGTGCTGAAGCGCGTTCAGGTATTTCCTGTCGGTCAGCGCCAGCAACAGGTCCAGATATCTCCGCCGCTCGCTCGGCGCGCCGCCTACCAGCTCCAGGTCGCGGGGCGAGAACATCACCGACGGGAACTTGCCGAGCGCGTCCGTCAGTCTGCGTGGAACTAGACCATCGAGCGTTAGCTTTTTCTTTTTGCTCGACCGTTCGAAGCCCACCCCGATGTCGTGTTCCTGCGGGCAGTAAACCCTGGCGGCAATGTGGAATCCCGTTGCGTCGAATCGAGTGAGGTCCTGATCGCGCGCGTCGCGAATCGATCGCAGGATTTCGAGATAGTAGATGGCCTCGAGGAGATTCGTCTTGCCGTGGCCGTTGTCGCCGATCAGCGCTACTCCTTCGGCGGGGAAATTCAGGTTGACGCGCTCGAGATTGCGAAAATCCTGGATCGCGATGCTCGCCAGCCGGATGCGCGCGACCGCCGAGTCCGCGCTCGATGAGCGCACAGAAGACTCGACGGGAGCGATGCTCATTTTCCCTTGAACGCTGGCGAGCGCTTCTCGAGGAAAGCGCGAGTGCCTTCGCGCATGTCTTCGGTCGCGGCGAGAAGTCCGAAATGATTCGCCTCGAGTATCAGGCCTTCCTCGAGCGACATCTGGAGACCACGGTCGATTGCTTCGATGCAGAGCGCGATGGCGAGTGGACCATTCGCCAGAATCGCCTTCATCATATTCGTCGCCTCATTCATCAGGTGAGCCGCGTCGACGACGTTGTTGACCAGGCCGATCCGGAATGCTTCCGCGGCATCGATCATCTCGCCGGTCAGAAGGAGCTGAGTCGCGCGGCCCTTTCCTACCAGGCGGGGAAGCCGCTGCGTGCCGCCATATCCGGGAAGGAGTCCAAGCTTGCTCTCGGGCTGACCGAATTTGGCCGCGTCGGATGCGATGCGGATGTGGCAGGACATCGCCAGCTCACATCCGCCGCCCAGCGCGAATCCATTCACTGCGGCGATGACGGGCTTCGGGCAGGTCTCGAACCTGCGGAACACGTCCTGGCCAGCGCGCGCACGCGCCTTGGCAAGAACTGGAGTCTGGTTCGAAAGCTCGGAGATGTCGGCACCGGCGACGAACGCGCGTCCGGCTCCGGTCAGAATCGCCCCACCGATCGAATCGTCGACGCGAATCTGATCGATCGCGTTGCCCAGCTCGGCGATCGTCGCATCGTTCAGCGCATTGAGCTTGTCAGGCCGATTGACCGTCAGAACGGCGATGCGGTCGGCGACCTCCAGAGTCAGGAACTTGAAGGGCATGGTCCTGAAATCTAGCTCGAAAGTCGCGGGGTTAATGCGACGCACCCCGATTTTATTGGACGCCTTTCGCCCCTCTCCATAGATTGGGAAACCCACCCCTTCTGGATGACGCGATGAGAATCAGTGTGCTACTCGGCGCGGTCTGCGCGCTCAACGCTTGTGGATCGGCCTCCGACACGGCGGCGCCAATTACGGTAGATCCAGTTGTCGGCAATTATGCCTTGCAGACAGTTGGAGGAAAGATTTTGCCGGCGCTCGTTTCACAAAATGCCAGTGGCAGCCGCTCAATCGTCTCGGGGAACCTGTCGATGGAAGCAAGCCGCAACTACGTAATCACATTCGACGACAAAACCGTCGACGGCAATGGTGTGGCTTCCACCCGGACCAACACGGCCGCTGGCACCTGGGTGAAATCGGGAAGCGGTGTAGTGTCCTTTTCCGACGCGACGGTAAATGGAGGGCCGTCGGTGGTGGTGACGGGAGTCGCCACAGCCAACAATTTTAACCTGTCGGGTTCTCTCTTTAACGAGGTTGGTGGAGATTTCTTCTTCAGCAGGACCAACTAATTCGACAACCCCGTTAAGCGACATCAGATGGCCCGACAATGGATCGTTCGTGAAGGCTCGAAGACGAAAGGGTTTCGCTACACCGGCCCCGGCGGCAGAGCGATCGGCGGCAAGCAGGAGCTCGAGCGGATAGACAAGCTCCGCATTCCCCCGGCGTGGCGTGACGTCCACATCTCGACGAACGCGCGAGCCGCGATCCAGGTGTGGGGCTTCGATGCGCGGGGGCGCAAGCAGTACAAGTACCATCCCCGCGCGGTGGAGAAGGGCGAGCTCCGCAAATACTATCGGGTGCGCCAGATGGCACGCGATCTCCCCGCCCTTCGAACCAAGATCATGCGCGACTTCCGGCGCTCCGGACTCTCAAAGGAGAAAGTGTGCGCCGGAATCGTGCGACTCATCTCCCACGGATTTTTTCGTGTCGGTAGCGAGCGCTACCAGAAAGAGAACAACACCTTCGGCATCACTACGATGCGGAAGTCTCACGTCCTGGTGCTAGACGACAGCACCGTGGAATTCGAGTACCGCGGCAAGAGATCGATCACGCAGCGGAACGTCGTCACGGGTAAGGATCTAGCCCGATTCGTCACCGAGCTGCTGAAGACCCCCG
>JALYZH010000214.1 GCA_030948945.1 Gemmatimonadota bacterium
GCGCGTCACTTCCGCTTTCCTCGCCGTATACTCGGCGTGACTGCCCATGTGGACATCACACGACGCGCACCAGAGACCGTCCTTGATCATGCCGTCGACCATTTTCTGATCGGTGAGCTTGACGCCATTGCGCATGCCATAGACGTAGTAGGGGGCGTTCGACATCGACTCCTGTCCGCCAGCGATGATGACCTGTGCGTCACCAGCCTTGATTGCCTGTGAAGCGAGCATCACTGCCTTGAGTCCGGATCCGCAGACTTTGTTGACGGTGACCGCCGATACTGTGGGTGGGAGTCCGGCTTTGAGCGCTGCCTGTCGCGCCGGCGCTTGTCCGGTGCCGCCCTGGATGACGTGACCCATGATGACTTCGTTCACATCCTCAACAGGAACCCTGGACCTCTTGAGCGCTTCGCGGATGGCGATCGCGCCGAGCTCAGGCGCGCTGAGGGACGAAAGCGCGCCGAGGAATTTTCCAATCGGAGTTCGGGCGGCGCCGACGATTACGGGAGTGCGGGATTTATCGGGCATAGTTGCTTCATCGACAGGTTGGGGCTACGTCTTGAATTTAACGGGAGGCGGAAGTGGTGAACAGCATTGACCGCGCGAGAGCGGTAGCCCGCCGTTTGGTGATCGCGGCGGTGCTTCATCCTGTTCTTGTGGCCGCGCAGGGGAATGGCACCATCGCGTACCCAGTTCCGCCAGGGCTGGACACTTCGCGCGCGGAACCGGATTCCGGAAGTTGGCCTCAAGCCGCCCGGGATGCTGTGCGCGACTCTCTACGCGCCGGTCGCAACCGATGGGCAGCGCCGTCCCCAGCGATACGTCGTCTCTGCCTACATGAAATGCGGCTTCTGCGCAACGAGAGCCTGGCGGCCAGAGCATACGCGTCCCGTGTACACGGTTGTGGGTGACCGCATCGTTGGAGTTGCCGCGGTGATCGATCCTGATACTACCCGGGCCGTTAAGTGGCTCGACCAATCTGTCGACGCTTTGTTTCTCGAGATCAAGCGGCGGGCGGAGGATCCGACACGGCAAGTTTCTACTCTCGTACTGCATCCGTTCTATGGCTACCCGATGCGCTGGAGCGTCGACGATGCACGTAACGACTACGGCCGCCGCTTCGTTACCGATCAAGAGTACGAAGCGACAGTGCTGTTCTTCGCTCCCGACCCCGTGGAGCGCCAGTGCGGTTTGTGGAGCCGCCTCATGCGGCGGTGCAGGTAGCGGCCTTACATACACGCCTTGACGCCGTAATCCGAACACAACATCATTTTTGGCGGCGGCAATCCGCGCCGAACCTCTTGAGACTCTGCCCCAGCCGGAATCCGGTGAGAGGCAAAGGGGGGAACACTCTCGGATTGGTTTCGTCAGCCTTTGCATCATCACGGAGCGCTGCCTGGGGCTTGATCAAAACGCCGGGCACGCCACCGCCGGAACATCCCGCGAACAAGGACGCGTCGCGCCCGTTCGCGTTCACACGCATCAGGTCAGGAGGAGTTCGCATGAAAAGTATCAGCGTAACCCGCGCTCTACGAACGTTCGCTCAACGCGCGCGCGTCGCACGAATTTTCGTAGCGCTCGCGTTTGCCGGAGTGATCGCGGCGGGATGCAAGAGCACCAGCGAGCCCGGCGTCGTCACGGCGCTCACCATCTCGCCGACTTCGGCGACCCTGGCCGCGGGCGGAACGCAGCAATTCACCGTCGAGGCGAAGAACGCCGCTGGTGACATCCTCGCGATTCCAAACCCAACGTGGGCCGTCGTCGCAGGTGGCGGAACTATCACCCAGGCGGGGTTGTTCACCGCGGGCACGACGGCGGGGACGTTCACCAATACTGTGACGGTGACGTGTAGCGGTATTACGGTCAACGCAACGATAATCATCACTCCGGGTGCGCTAGCGACGATTACCGTGACGCCGAACCCAGTGACGCTGCCAATCAATGGCACGCAACAGTTCACAGCGGTCGGTAGGGACGCCAACAACAACGTCGTCGCCATCACGCCGGTCTGGTCGGTCGTTGCCGGTGGCGGCAGCATCAATTCGAGCTCGGGTCTATTCACGGCAGGCACGACACCAGGCGCCTACCCGAACACCGTCAGGGCAACAAGCGGCAGCATCTTCGGCAGTGCGACAGTCAACGTCACTCCCGGAGCGCTTCTGACCATCACAGTGACACCGAACCCGGCCACAGTTCAGGTAAATACCACCCAACTCTTTACTGCGGTCGGTAGAGACGCAGCCGGCAACGTCGTTGCGATCAACCCAACCTGGACGGTCGTGAACGGTGGCGGCACAATCCCACCTGGCACCACTGGACAAACGGCAACCTTCACCGCTGGTCCAACTGCTGGGACGTTCTCCAACACTGTCCAGGCCACCCAAGGCTCTGTCTCGGGCAACGCGACGGTCAACGTTACCACGACACCTCCACCACCGCCGCCAGCAGGAATCGTGAATCTCGGAGCGGCCGCACCATTCGGGATCCTGGCCGGCTCTACTATCACTTGCATCACTGGCGGCATCGTCAATGCCGACGTCGGCCTGAGTCCGGGTAACGCAATCACCGGCTTCGGACCGTGCGTGGTCAACGGTACTCAGCACATCGCTGACCCCGTTGCAGCGCAGGCGCAGCTCGACCTGACCCAGGCCTACAACACGCTGATGGGTC
Source organism: Gemmatimonadota bacterium (assembly GCA_030948945.1). The sequence goes on from JALYZH010000214.1 coordinate 2,671, forward strand.
TGCCATGTCCGCCGGCGAACGTCGTCGGGACGACCAATATCGGCGGCACGACCAAGGCAGCAGGCGTCTATTGCTCTCCGAGCTCGATGCTGGTGACGGGGAATCTGACGCTGGATGGCGGTGGGAATGCGAATTCGACCTTCGTCTTCCAGGCCGGCAGCACGCTCACCACAGCTGGCAATATCGTTCTGATCAATGGCGCATTGGCCAGGAACGTGTACTTCGTGGTTGGAAGCTCGGCCACGCTCGGCGTCGGCTCGCAGTGGCAGGGCAATGTCATCGCCCTGTCGAGCATAACGCTCAACGACAACGTTACGCTGATCGGACGCGCGCTGGCCCGAAATGGCGCCGTGACGCTCGGGAACAACAACGTCATCACTCTGCCATAGAGTGGGCGCCAGCTGGAGCCGGACTTCCGTCCGGTTCCAGCAGCGCTGCGGTCAGAAAACAGTAGAAGAGATTCACATGACAGTTCGGGCTGGATACCAGCCCAAGCGAAGATCTACCGGACGCGCCCTACAGCCTGGTAGATCTTCGATCATGGAGGGCATCGATGGAGGACCGACAGGTGCGACCAAGCAAATTCACTGACGGACGCCCAGCTGCTGATCCTGATTCGCCACCTTCTTGCCATCGCAGTTCTCCCATTCGTCGTCGCAGTCGTCGTCCCTCTCTGGTTGACGCGGCGCGACGATCTGCATTTGGCGCCGGGCGATAACCGACACCCATGAAGGTGCTCCTGTTTGGCGCGACCGGAATGATCGGCCAGGGCGTGTTGCGCGAGTGCCTTCTCGATCCGGAAGTGACGAGAGTAGTCACCGTTGGCCGACGTCTCACCGGGCAGAGGCACGCGAAACTGAGCGAGATCGTCCACGCGGATCTCGCGGCGCTTGATTCGCTGGCGCCTCAACTGACCGGATTCGACGCCTGCTTCTTCTGCGTCGGGGTTTCGGCGCTCGGCATGACGGAGGAGAAATACGCACGAGCGACGTACGATCTTACGCTTGGCGTGGCCAAGACGCTGTTGCGGATGAGTCCCGACATGACTTTCATCTATGTGTCAGGCACCGGCACTGACAGCAGCGAGCGAGGCCGGATGATGTGGGCGCGAGTGAAGGGACGCACCGAGAACGCTTTGCTTTCGCTGCCCTTCAGAGCGGCCTACATGTTTCGGCCCGGCGCCGTCATTCCGCTTCACGGAATCCGCTCGTCGACGCGCTGGTACAACGTGATCTACGCAGTCACCAAGCCTATTTATCCCATACTGAGCCGGGTAGCGCCGGCGATGGTCACAACGACCGAAAAACTCGGGCGCGCGATGATTGCGGTCGCGCGCAACGGGTACTCGACCCACGTGCTGGAGATGGCCGACATCAATCGTCTTGCTTGGACCTGACCTCACCGCGTGCGATCTGGCTCTTCGCAGCCTTACATTTCTGGCTGCGCCGTGATTATCGTAGGTGTCCGGTCCACTCAGGTGAAGGAGTAAATCATGTGCCGAAACATCAAGACGCTAGCCAACTTTGAGCCGCCCGCTACAGGCGATGAGATTCGCGCTTCGGCGCTTCAATTCGTGCGAAAATTGAGCGGCGCAACGAAGCCATCGCGCGCGAACGAGGCCGCGTTCAATCAGGCCGTCGAAGAGGTAGCCGGCGCTGCGCACCGGCTGGTTCATTCGCTTCACACGAATGCGCCGCCGCGAAATCGCGAAGAAGAGATGCGCAAAGCGCGAGAGCGGTCTCTCAAACGCTTCGCCTGAGACCGACAGGACGCACCTTTGTTCTTATTTCGTCCTGATGGGCGCGGCTTCCCGCGCACAGGCCGCCGCGCGCTCGAGCAGTAGCTCGCGCTCGCGCGCGTTTCGGGTCAGTCCCGCGGCGCGCTCGAAATCCGCACGCGCCTCATCGAAGCGCCCAAGCTTTGAAAGCAGGTCTGCGCGGACGCTCGGGAGAAGATGATAGGTCTTGAGGGTCGGTTCCGAGCTCAAGGCATCGACTAGCTCCAAGCCCGCCGCTGGCCCGAATGCCATTCCTACCGCGACTGCACGATTCAGATCGACCACTGGCGACGGCGTGATCTCCGCGAGCGCGTCGTAGAGCGCGGCGATGCGAGCCCAGTCCGTCTCCTCCGCGCTGCGTGCGCGCGCGTGACATGCGGCGATCGCGGCCTGCAGCGCGTAGGGGCCGAGCGAGCCGCCCAACTTCTCCGCCTGGTCGAGAGCAGCCAGACCGTGCCGGATCAGGACGTGATCCCAACGCGCGCGATCCTGATCGAGAAGAAGGATTGGCTCGCCCTTCGGGCCGATGCGCGCCCGCGCCCGCGAGGCCTGGATCTCCATCAGCGCGACGAGGCCGTGTACCTCCGGCTCTTTCGGAACAAGCCCGGTGAGGATTCGGCCGAGTCGCAGCGCGTCTTCACACAGCGTGGGACGCATCCAGTCGTCGCCGGCAGTCGCGGAGTAGCCCTCGTTGAAGACGAGGTAGATGACCTGCAGGACCGAGGAGAGGCGGGCGGCGAATTCCTCCCCGCGCGGGACCTCGAACGGAACGTGCGCTTCGGTAAGGGTCCGTTTGGCGCGAACGATTCGCTGAGCGATCGTCGGTTCCGGAACGAGGAACGCACGCGCTATCTCGTCGGTCGCCAGACCGCCGAGAAGGCGAAGCGTGAGTGCGACGCGCGCCTCGGTGGAAAGAACCGGATGGCAGGCAATGAACACAAGTCGGAGGAGGTCGTCGCCAACGTGATCGTCGATCGCTGCATCGAGATCGGGGACGGCTCTCTCCTGCTCGGCCTCGAGTTCGTGTGCTATCTGCTCGTGCTTCCGATCGACGCGTGTGCCTCGACGCAGGTGGTCGATCGCGCGATGCTTGGCGGTGGCCATGAGCCACGCACCAGGATTGTTGGGCACGCCGGAGTCAGGCCACTGCTCCAGCGCCGCGACGAGAGCGTCCTGCGCGAGATCTTCAGCGAGCCCGACGTCGCGCACTATGCGCGTCAGGCCGGCAATCAGCTTGGCGGATTCAATTCTCCAGACCGCGTCGATCGCCCGGTGTGTTTCGGTAGCCGTCACGGCTACCAATCAGGGCATCTTCCTCCGCCGTTGCAAGGCTGGCGGCGAATTGCGCGCCGGTTTATGCGTCGCGAGGGATGCCATCGACGATGAGCTTCCTCGTCGGCCAAACTTCTACCGTCCCGAGGGATGCACTTGGAATTTTCGAGGCGATCCCTGTTGCCTCGTCCATGTCGCGCGCTTCGATCAGGTAAAAACCAGCCACCAGTTCTTTCGACTCGGTGAACGGCCCGTCGGTGACGGACGGCTTGCGCTGGCGAACGCGAACCCGCTTGACGGTCCGTCCCGGGTCGAGCGCCTCTGCCTCGATCCAGTTTCCGCTCTTTCGAAGGCCTTTGTTGAATTCCAGGTGCCTGGCATTGAGAGAGTTCATGTCGCCCTCGGGCATGGCAGACAGCTCATCCTCGTTCAGATAGATCAGGCACAGGTATTTCATGACACCGGCGGAGCAAAGAGTACACGGACGCGATTGTCGCGTAGGTACAATCCTCCCCAAATCAGCACGGCAACATAGATCGGGAAGAGCGTGTATCCGAGGAGCGGCTTGCCGATCCGAAGTTGGCTGGCGACCGCGCCACCGAGATATCCGGTGAGCAGGATCGCCCCAAGAACCGACGTGCGCGGAATCAGATATACGACGACGCAGACGAGCAGGATTGTGCCTATGACTGGAATGAGTGTCACCGGATAGCCAAGCTCGGCGCTTCCCTTCACGACGGCGGGTATCTCCATGAGTTTTGTGACCCCGTCAAAGATGAGGAACAGCACGACCAGCCCGGTTATGATCCGGCCGGCCCACAGTCTTCTCTTCGACACGTAATCAGTCTGATCCGCTTGCATGAATTCCATCCTCTTAGTGAAGCGTCACTCGAATCGGCGCTATCCGTCACCGGCCATAGGCTACGAACGTAGCAAGGAGTCCGACCACCAGCGGCATCAATGCTCCTGCCGGCTGAGGAGTCGTCAGCGTAATCGCAGTCGCTCCGATCATGATAATCACAAGCCCGCTTGCGGCCAGCGACGTCAGCCCAGGCCGAATCCGCACGAGACTGGGGAGAATGAGGCCGATCGCGCCGAATACCTCGGCCACACCGATGAAGTGGAGGAACAGGCCCGACAAATACGGTGTGTCCTTCGTCATCACTGCGACCGGCATCACGAACTTCATCACACCAGCGAATAGGAACGTGAGCGCGAGCAGTCCCTGAACCACCCACAACGTAGTGCTTCTCATTCTGATCGATGTCATCGTCGTGTCTCCTCGAATCTCAAGTCTCGAGCAGGCGGCCGGACCGAGTTGACCGGCTGGAACCTGCTCTCTACAGACACGTCGAATCAGACTCCCGGAAATCGACACGCCCCGCGATCAATCTTTCGTCGCGGGGCGTCAACGAACTCCGGGACCGAGGCTCCTAGCTTCCATTCATCAGCGGCGGGCTTGTGAGTCCACCTGAGCTCGGAGGCGCTCCTCGTGTTCCCTCAGCTCGGGAGTGAACTCGGCGCCGAAGTCCTCAGCCTCGAAAACCTGGCGAATCTCGATCTCCGACTCGGTCCCTGGAAACGGATTCGGAGCCCGCTTCACCCACTCGATCGCTTCCTCCTTCGACTTCACCTGAAACAACCAGTAGCCGGCGATCAGCTCCTTCGTCTCCGCAAACGGCCCATCCATCACGGTCCTCTTCGAGCCGGAAAACCTGACGCGCGCGCCTTTCGAGCTGGGGTGGAGTCCCTCACCGGCGAGCATCACACCCGCTTTTACCAGCTCCTCGTTGTACTTCCCCATGTCGGCAAGGAGCTTCTCGTCGGGGAGAGCACCTGCCTCCGAGTTCTTGTCTGCTTTGACTATCACCATGAATCGCATTTTTCTGTTCTCCTTCCGGTTTCAGGTTCAGGGGCGTTCCGAAAGGCCCCGGACAGGTGGGTCTCTACCTACACGTCGAACGGCGGAAGCCGAAATCGACACGCCCGGGAAACGGAAGCGCCAGTGAGCGCTAAACTGCGCACCCACTGGCGCATCTCAGGACTTTCCGCGGCTTCCCGGCCGCGACCTACGTCCCCGCTGCAGCCAGGTCACGTACCGTTGTCGCGAGCGTTCGCACCTTCCCCGCATCACGGGATCCAGCAGCGTCACCGTTCAACGCAACCGCGAGTTGGTTCAATGCGTCACGGCGCTGGGCGCCAGACAGATTTTCCGCACCAGTCAACGCCTGCCTTACGGCGGAGAGCCTCCCGGAAGTGAGGCCGTTCGACCGCTGGAGCTGATCGACGTACGCGCGCGCCAGGGAAAAGCTCGGCGCCCACACCAGCTTTGGCTGCCCCTGTGTATTCAGGTAGTCGAAGTTCACCGATTTTGCCGCGTCGATCTCGTTCTGGGATATGAACGGGCTTGGCGTCAGCTCGAAGATGTCCAGACCACGCGCGAGCTCCGAGCTCACGATCTTTCCATTGTACCAGTAGGCAGACCACGACCCGCCCATCGCCATTCTGGTCGAGTCCGCCGGTCCGCGGTCGAAGAAAGCGATCTCCCTCGGATTGCGCGGATCTGTCCAGTCGAACACGGAAATTCCACCCTGGTACCACGCCTGGACCATCACGTCACGGCCGGGGATCGGGATGAGCGAGCCGTTGTGGGCAACGCAGTTCTCCTGTGGTGTCTGCGGCGCGGGCATCTTGTAGTAGTTCTGGAACTGCATCTTTCCACCGACGATGGTGAAGATTGCGTCGGCGCCCCACTCACGCCTGTCCGTGGCCCGACACTTCGGCTGGCCACCGCCGCCCCATTCATCGGAGAACAGAATCTTGGTGCCGTCGTTGTTGAACGTGGCCG
>JALYZH010000279.1 GCA_030948945.1 Gemmatimonadota bacterium
TGTCGCATGATCCAGAGGTCCTCACTCTGGTGTCCCGACTTTCGCCACAGATCGCGCATTCGTGCCGGCGGTTCGTCCATCGGTTCATCAGTGAGCTTGAAGGTCCCCCAGTGCGCGGCAGCCATGACAATGCGCCTTCCGTTCTGGCCGGTCTGCAGTTGGTCGATGGCGCTGATACAGTCTTCCTGGTTCATGTGCACCGAGCCCATGAACCACCGAGGCTCATACGCACCAATCGGCAGAATCGCCAGGTCGAACGGCCCACACCGGCTGGCAATCGTGCGAAACTCAGGGTGCAGGGCCGTATCGCCGGCGAAGAACACTGAGTGACTCGTCGTTCGCAGCAACCAGCCACACCAGAGGGTTTGGTTTCGCTTTCCGAGAGTCCGTCCGGAAAAGTGCTGAGCAGGAAGGCAGGTTAAGCGCAGCTCTCCGAGGCTGCTGTTCTCCCACCAGTCACGCTCTATCACCTCACGTGCTCCACGGTGGCGAAGAAAATCGCCGACTCCAAGGGGCGCGTACCACACCGTCGCGGGGTAACGCTCCGCGAGGCGTGATACCGTGGACGAATCCAGGTGGTCGTAATGGTCGTGCGAGAGCATCACAGCATCGATGGGCGGCAGCCGATCGAAGTCCACTGCGGGAGGTACCCATCGTTTCGGTCCCGCGAACTGCACCGGCGAGGCGCGTGAGCTCCACATAGGGTCTGTCAGGACGTTGAGTCCACCAATCTGGATGAGAAAGCTGGTGTGTCCCACCCAGGTGATGGTAAACAGATCGGGAACTGCTCGCGGAACAACGTACGCGGGAGCGACTCGTGCGAACACACCTGGGTCTGGATCGGGACGGCGCGGATTTCGCCGTCGCTCTATCAATGACCATTTCAGAAAATCGAGGAATCCGTGCATCTGCGTGGACGGCCACGGATTGCGAAAACCCCCTTCTGGTCGATGGTGAGCTGGAAGCTGCATCTTTGGTTGAGCCATACGATTATGTCACGACCAATCTCTGAGTTGCCCCGCGTTCGCGCGCCGGAATTTCCTCCGGGCCTCGACTGGATTCACACCGGTGGAAACCCGCTTACAATGGAAGGCCTTCGTGGCCGGATAGTCCTTCTGGATTTCTGGACGTACGGCTGAATCAACTGCCTGCACGTCCTTCCGCAGTTGCGGGAGATCGAAAAACAGTACCCCGACGATATGGTAGTAATCGGAGTCCACAGCGGAAAATATATCGCCGAGCGCGAGACGCCCCGGATTCACGAGGCATCGCTTCGCTATGAGACAACCCATCCCATCGTCAACGACCGACAATTCCGGGTGGCGCTCGTATGCGGTCAATGCGTGGCCCGACGCTCGCCGTGATAGACCGCAACGGATACGTCGTCGGCGCCCACGCAGGCGAGTTCACAGCTGAAATGCTGCAACCGCTTCTCCGAGCGCTGGTCTCGATGTCCGCGGACCGATCGCGAGCCGTTCCCAGCCATTTTCCGCCGCAGAAGCCAGAAACCGATCCATCATTTTTCAGATATCCTGGAAAAGTTGCCGTCGACGGTGAACGAATAGCGATCTCGGATACGGGCAACCACAGAGTGTTGATCGGGAAGCTCGAGAAGGCAGATCGGATGCAAGTGGAGCTCATCGTGACGGCGCTCGAACCGGGGGCAGGCAAAGCGGCCAGCAGCCCGCGCACGCTCCACTCGCCACAGGGGCTCGCCTTCGATACCGATCGCTTGTACGTCGCTGACTCGGAAACCCACACAGTATCAGCGATCGATCTGCGGACGGGCAGGGGAAGCACTCCGGCAGGAACCGGAAAGCAGATGCGCACGCGCTCTGATCGTGACGAGGGTGCGCTATCCTCTCCGTGGGATCTCGTCATCGTGGAACAAACGATTTATGTCGCGATGGCCGGTGTGCATCAGATCTGGGGATCACGAGCGATGGCAACCGGCTGTACTTCGCGGACGCCGAGTCGAGTGCCGTACGCTGGGCCGATATCGACCCTGACGGACAGGTAGGCACGATCACTTGCACCGGCTTATTCGACTTCGGTGATGTGGACGGGGTGGGAGACGAGGTCAAGATGCAGCACCAGCAAGGTGTCGCACGTCACCCGAATGGAGGGCTTCTGGTTGCTGACTCCTACAACGACGCTCTGAAACGGGTCAACACGGAAACGCGCGAGGCGAGAACGTGGCTCCGAGGTTTCCATGAGCCTGGAGGCGTCGCCTCCGCGGAAAAATGCGCGTACATCGCCGACACGAATGCGCACAGTGTCATGGTTGCGGACTACGAGAGCGGGCAATTGCGACCGCTGGTTATCTCTAGCTGAGCGCGGCACGCTCCAGGTTCTGCTCGAGGTGCGCTACAGATTTCATTCCAACCAACGCGGCAGTCAGTGGCAGCGACTGCGCAAATGCTATTGCCCGCCGCGCATCGCTGTTGAACCCCGGGAACGCCGAGCGAAGTTGATCGGGGAGTGATCGGGCGAGCTGTGACTGCATGAGAGTCGCGCTCCCGACTATGCCAACGCCGAAGTGCTGCGCGGCCTCCAGCAGAGTCACGTGCTCCGAGCCGACCATCTGAGTGGGAACACGCACCGCCTCGGTCATTGCAAGGTTGATCGGGAGCTGGATGACCCTAAAGTGGTGACCATCTCCGCCGACCTGACGCGCGATCGTTACCAACTCTTCCAGACTCAGGTGGTTTCGCGCATCGGGTGGTACCCGGAATCCGTTCCAAGTCGAGCAGCCGTAACAACCTATGACGCCACGTTCTACCTGTTGCTCCAACGATGCGAATGCAGCACTGATCGCTTCCAGAAATTTCGACCTTGGCAGCACGTCGAGCTGCTGTTCGGGGTTGTGGAGATAATAGACGTCGATGAAGGCGAGTGCGAGATTGCGCCTGCTGCGCTCGATCTGATCGTTCAGGTACCTGGGGGTGAGGCAGTGGCCTCCGGAAACGACATCCTCCGGCTGCATCACACCGGGTCCATAGTACTCGCTGTCGAGAAAACCCCGGTACCCTTCTTTTGTGGCGGGTGGAGTCCGCTCGAGGGGTATGTACCCGCCTTTGGTGCAGACCACGATTTCATCCCGCTTGATGTCGTCCCGGGCCAGCAGGATGTGAACCGCCTCTCCTATCGCCCGTTCGGAGCGCTGACATCTGTAGTTGATGGCGGTATCCAGCAGATTCACGCCCTTTTCGAGGGCAGCGACGACGGTTGCGGTGTAGCGTCCGTCTTCGGCATCGTCGCAATCTCCGAGATAGGTACCGAGGCCGAGTGACGAGACCGTAAGGCCGTCCGTGAGGGGCCGATAGAAATGATCGGTTGGCCCGGTTTCGAAACGCTTTTGAAAACGGCGTGTACCTTCCGCGGTCGCGCGTCCGGCGACGAGGGGCTTCATTGCTTTCGAACGACTCATTGCGGAGAGGCTACGGACGTCTGACAACTCGCGCAAGGTGGTTGTCAGGGGAACTGGCCCTTACGTTGCGGTCTACGCGTTTGCTCATCACGAACTCCTCAACAGTACAACTCACCAATGTGAAGAATTCCGCCATTCTGCTTGCCGCGCTCGCTGGCTGCACGCAGCAGCGCCCGGTCGTACTCGCTCCGGTGCGGATGGAAGTTCCAACCGCCGCAACAACAACCACCGCACAAGGCGTTTTCGATGCCCGCCGGGACGATCCCTTTGCGACTACCAACGGCATCGATTGGCCGGGCCCGAATCGTTATCGATCATCGAGGGGTGCTCCGGGACCCGACTACTGGCAGCAGAGAGCTGACTACACCATAACGGCATCCCTCGACACGGGCACTACTGAGCTCGCTGGCTCAGTACAAATCCGCTACACAAATAACTCACCTGACACCCTTCGATATGTATGGATTCAGGTGGACCAGCATCTCTACCGCCCGGGCAGTAAGGGATCCATGCTCTTTCCCGCGGACTCACGTTGGGGAGTTAGGGGGTTCCAAGGGGGGTACAACCTCGCCGATGTGCGAGTGAACGGGACACCCGTGCAGCCACGGATCAACGACACGATGATGCGCCTCGATCTTCCCTCTCCGCTCGTACCGAACGGCGGAAAAACGACGATCTCGATCAAGTATTCCTTCAGAGTTCCGGAGCATGGATCGGATCGCATGGGTCGTGATGGCGCGCTCTTCGAGATCGCACAATGGTACCCGCGCATGGCGGTTTACGACGACGTCCGCGGGTGGAACACCGATCCGTACCTGGGCCAAGGCGAGTTCTATCTCGAGTACGGAGACTTTGATTATTCGGTGACTGTGCCGGCGGGATATGTCGTCGCCGGGAGCGGAGTGCTGCATGATCCTGAAGTGGTGCTGAGCGCCGATCAGCGCAGCCGTCTGAGGTCTGCATCACGAGGCGGCGAAGTCGTTCAAATCATCACGCAGCCAGAAGCGGCAGCGGCAAAAACGCGATCCGTTGCCGGAACGAAAACGTGGCACTTTCTGGCTCAGCATGTCCACGACGTCGCCTGGGCAGGCGCTCCCGATTTCCGATGGGACGCAACGAGCTGGAGTGGCATCCTCGCGCAGGCGTACTATGAGTTCCCCAAAGCAGGCAGAGCCTGGGAGCACGCGGCGGAACAGACGCAATGGAGCATACGCCAATACACGGAGCTGTTCTTCCCGTACCCCTATCCGCAAGCGACGAGCGTCGCTGGACCTGTTGGCGGAATGGAGTATCCGATGTTCGTGATGGTCCACTATGGTAACGATGATCCCGCATCGATCTTCGGCACGATCAATCACGAGCACGGCCACGAGTGGTTTCCAATGATCGTCGGCTCCAATGAGCGGCGTTACGCCTGGATGGACGAGGGGTTCAATACCTATCTGAACGCGTTCGCAACTGAGGCGCGCTATCCGGGACAGAGCGCTTACCCGGGGTACCTGAAAAATTGGGGTGATGCGGTGACGCAAGGAATCCAGTCGCCGCTGATGACCGCTCCGGACAATATCGATCCTTCCGCCCTAGGTGCGATCGGGTATCGAAAGCCGGCTGTGGTCTTGCTAACTCTACGAAATCACGTCGTCGGACCCGACCTGTTTGACACTGCATTTCGCGAGTATATCAGGACCTGGGCGTTCAAGCACCCAACTCCCGGCGATTTCTTCCGGAGCATGGAGAACTCGACTGGCGATGATCTCTCTTGGTTCTGGCGCGGCTTCTTCTATACCACGGACGTCCTGGATATCGGCATAGACAGCGTCTCCACGCACACATCCGAAGGGCAGATCTTCGCCACGATCGCGCTTCGTCGAAACACTCCGATTCCCTTTCCGGTTCGCCTTCGTGTGGCTTATGCCGATGGGACGACGCAGGATTTCTCGCTACCGGTCAACATCTGGGCGCAGGGTAATCGCTTCGACGCGGTGTTACCGGTGCGTGCTGCCGTGACGGGCGTCCGGCTCTGGCCCGATCCCTCTGTTCCTGACTGGAATCCGTCCAATGACACGTGGGGGAACCCGCCGCCGGCGAATCCCGCCGGAGCGGTTACGCGCAAGTAACGTAGTCGTTTGGCTTACGAGGGGCGCTCCGATAGATTCCGAGTGTACCGATACCAGATCACTGGAGTAAGTAATGCCGGATTTTGGAAGCTGGGCCTCGGCTTGGTGGAAGCCGATTCTATTCGTAATAGTCGCCGGACACCTCACGAACGTGTCCGTAACGCTCTTTCTGCACCGTGCTCAGACCCATCGCGGCGTGAAGCTGCACTACATCGCCGCGCTGCCAATGCGGATATGGCTCTGGCTCTCGACAGCGATCGTTACCAAGGAATGGGTTGCCTGCCACCGAAAGCACCACGCTTTCGCGGATCGCGAAGGGGATCCACATAGCCCGCTGATGGAAGGATTGCGGAATATCGTCCTCAAGGGTGCCTTCTACTATAGAAAGACGGTTCGCCAGCCAGGAGTGCTCGACAAGTACGGAAAGGGCACACCGAACGACTGGCTGGAGAGGCATCTCCTGTCTCCGCTCAACTGGGTCGGGATTCTCGTGATGCTGGCTGTCGACATCTACCTGTTCGGCTTTTTCGTCGGCCCACTCGTTTGGGGTGTGCAGATGATCTGGATTCCGTTCTGGGCGGCGGGAATCGTAAATGGTGTGGGCCATGCGGTCGGCTACCGGAACTTCGACGTCAAGGACGAGAGCCGGAACATCTCCCCGATTGCGATCTGGCTCGGTGGCGAAGAGCTGCACAACAATCATCACGCCGATCCCCACTCCGCGAAATTCAAGGCAAAGTGGTATGAGTTCGACATCGGCTGGATGTACCTGCGACTACTTTCCATCTTCGGCCTGGCTGAAATCTCCTACGCGCGCAGGTAGACCCGGGCGTGCCTGAGACAGTAACCTGTGCGCGGTGTGGCCAGACGCGCGCAGGCTTCACCAAGCCGCCCTTCCCCGGGGCCATTGGAGCCCGCGTCGTCGAGGAGATCTGCTCTCAATGCTGGGCCGACTGGCTGAAGCAGCAGACAATGCTGATCAATCACTACGGGCTCAACGTGATGGACCCTCAAGCGAGGGCATTCCTGACGAAAAATATGTCTGCGTTCTTCTTCAAGACCGGCAACTCGTCCGACATCGACACGAGCAAGAAAGGAACTATCAGCCACTAATGGCGAAGCCTAAGACAATCCTTGTCCTGACCCTCCTGCTCGGCGGCGCGGGGTGCAAGACTGCCACCCCCAATCAGGCTGGCACAACGGAGCCAACACTTTCCTCGCGCTGGACTGACTCGGTCCTCGCCTCGTTCACCCTTCGCGAGAAGGCAGCCCAGATCGTCTGGCCGAGCGTGTACGGGGACTATGTCTCGGGCGATTCGCCGCAATGGCGGAGACTCAGCGACTACATCCAGAAAGAAAAAGTAGGCGGCTTCACGATCTCCGTTGGCTCGCCCACCGAGGTGGCGGCGAAACTGAACGCGCTCCAGTCGATGAGCAAGGTGCCTCTTCTCTTCGGCGCCGATCTCGAAGCGGGGGCCGGGTTTCGTGCCCGCGGCGGTTACTTCGTGCCGAACGCGATCGACCTCGGCGGCGCGATAGTGTTTCCTCCAGAGATGGCCGTCGGTGCAACTCGTGACACCGCGCTCGCTTACGAACAGGGCCGACTCACTGCAATCGAAGGGCGGGCGCTCGGAATTCACATAGCGTACGCCCCGGTGCTCGACGTCAACAACAACCCGGACAATCCAGTCATCAACACGCGCTCATACGGGGAGGATCCGAAGCTCGACGCGCGTCTGGGTGTCGCATTCATTCATGGCCTGCAGGATCACGGCATGATGGCGACAGGAAAGCACTTCCCGGGTCATGGCGATACCGGAGTCAATTCTCATCTGGCCCTGCCTGTGGTGACGGCGAGCAGGAGCAGGCTCGATACCGTAGAGCTGGTACCATTCCGCGCGGCGGTGAAGGGCGGTGTTGGGGCGATCATGTCCTTTCACGGCTCGATGCCGGCGCTCGACTCGTCGAACGTGCCGGGAACACTTTCGCCAAAAGTGCTGACGGGTCTGCTTCGCGGGGAAATGGGCTTCAAGGGCATCATAATTTCCGACGCGATGGACATGCGCGGAGTCCTCGATCAGTACGGCTCCGACGAAGCCGTGAAGCGCGCGATTGCGGCAGGAATCGACGTGCTCATACAACCGCTGGATGTGTCGCAAACCATTGATGCTGTCGTGGCTGGGGTCAGGGAAGGCCGCTTCACTGAGGCGCGACTGGATTCCTCTGTAAGCCGAGTGCTCGAAACGAAACGTCGACTGGGACTTGGTCAGAGCAAGCTGGTTGACCTGAGCGCCTTGCGTTTTCTCGTCGGTGATAGCTCCAACTTGCAAATAGCGCGCAGGGTGGCGGAGAAGTCGATTACGCTGGTGAAGGACTCACTGCGACAAGTTCCAATTGCGCCAGGGCCTGCCAAGGTTCTATCGATCACACTCGCGCGTCGAGCCGACCTTGCCGCAGGCAATGCGTTCAACGCGGAGCTCCGCGCCGGACTGCCAAATCTGCGCACGGAGTTCGTGGCAACCGAGGACGCGCCGTTGAATTTTCCACGACTGATTGCGGCGGCAGACTCAGCGGACGTCACGATCGTTGGATCTTACGTGGGGCAGAACTGGGACGCAGTGACCGCGAGTGCCCCTCAAGCCTTCACTAACTTCGTGCAGACTCTGGTACAGCGCGGGAGAAAGCCGATCGTCGTCGCGTTCGGAAATCCGTACCTGCTTCAGCAATTGCCGTGGGTCGGTACTTATCTCGTTGCGTGGGGTGGGTTTCCGGTTTCTCAGACTGCTGCGGCCCGAGCATTGCGCGGTAGTTCAGCGATTT
>JALYZH010000335.1 GCA_030948945.1 Gemmatimonadota bacterium
AGGTTGGCAAGCGGACGCAGCTGCGCCTTCTGCAGGTCGCGCTTCTCGCGCGCGGTCAGCGTCGTGCCGGTTTGGGTGGTTGTGCCGTTGGGTGAGTCTATCATGTTGCTGGTTAAAGGGTTGAGTACGTTCGAATCAAGCCTTTAAGTATAGACTCTCTATTGTAATGGGTCAACTCAGGCTCGGCGTCGCGAGCCCGTGCGCCTATTTCAGGCCGCGCGTCAGCAGCAGAATCAGTTCTTCGTCGGTGAGCCCTTCCAACGCACCGAGCGGTAAGTCCATCGCGACCTCGGTCCCGTCGTCGCATTTGAATGCGACGGTGACGCTCGCCGGTTTCTGTCTGCGGTCCGGGAGACCACCGGGCCGAACAGCCTCGAAGGCGCTCCAGTCCAGACCTGCCCGATCGGTGAATCTACGCATCTGTGAACGACCTCCTCACGCGCAGTAATGCCACAAAGGCAAAAAGCGCACGCAAAGCTCTCATTGCACGCGCTCCTTCGAAAGGGCTACGATCTGGGCCACCTGCTCCGGTTGCGTCAGCGCGGTCGTATCGATGATGACCGCGTCCTGAGCAGGAATTGTTTGCTTCGCGTCGCGGGCGTCGCGTTCCTTGATACGTATAGTCTCGTCGTCGAGCAGTTGTTCCGACGTCGGAGTGCCGCGCTGACGAAGACGCCTGAGCGCGCGCTCCCTCGAGTCCGCGACGAGAAAAATCTTCAGCTCCGCATCCGGAAACACTACCGTGCCCATGTCGCGCCCGTCGACTACGACGTTTTTCGCCGCAGCCGCGTCACGCACGTGCTCATTGACCCAGTCGCGAACACGCGGCATTTGCGCGACGCGCGACACGCTTCGTGTAACGTCGGGCCCGCGAATCTCCTCTTCGATCGCCTTTCCATCGAGGACGGGATAGAACGAAGTTCGTGCCGCTCTGAGCTCCAGCCCTCTGGAAGCGTCGAGCACCTTTTGCTCCGTCCAGCGGGACGCGTCCTCTTCTTGGCGCAGCATCGCGGCCGTCGCGGCTCGATAGAGCGATCCTGAATCGACGTGCAGGAATCCGAGCTTCTCGGCCACCATCTGCGCAGTCGAGGATTTCCCCGATGCCGCCGGCCCGTCAATCGCGATCACCGCGGTGCGACGCTTCATGCGGAGACACGCCTCAGATCTTCCCAGAATCGTGGATACGAGACGGCGACACATTCCGGGTTCCGGATCTCGATGCGATTGCCCGACGCCGCGGATAGCACACCGAACGCCATCGCGATCCGGTGATCGCCATGAGGATCGACGGAGCCCTCAAACTCTCGGCGGCCCGGAAGCACGCGCAGACCATCACGCCGCTCCTCCACGGTTGCACCGACTGCGAGAAGATTCTGAACGACGACGCTGATTCGATCGCTCTCTTTCACGCGCAGCTCTGACGCGCCCGTTATCTCGAGCTCGATACCGGCGCCGGCGGCAACACACGCCAGTAGCGGGAGCTCATCGATCACCGACGCGATGTCCGACTCGGTCACGCGAACGCCGGGGGCTAGCGTAGCCGGACGAACCCGAAGCGTACCGACCGGCTCGCCCCCGGAGCTTGCCCCGGGAGTCAGGTGAATGTCGCCACCCATCAACTTGATTGCGGTGAGAAAACCCGTGCGGGTCGGGTTGACGCAAACGTCCTTCAGCTCGAGTTCACCCTCGTTCGCGAGTGAAGCGAGCGCCACGAAGAAGGCGGCGGATGATGGATCAGCCGGCACCGCGAGGTCCATCGAATTGAGTCGTCGCGGGGGCCTGAGGCACACCTGGTTCCGATCGTTCTCCACATCCACACCCATCGCGCGAAGCATCCTCTCCGTGTGGTCGCGGGAGGGGCTCGTTTCAGTCACCCGCACCTCGACCTGAGAGACGAGTCCGGCGAGAAGGATCGCGCTCTTGACCTGTGCGCTGGCTGACTTCGTGTCCCAGTCGATGCTGCGCAGATCTACTCCATGAATTGTCATCGGCAATCCGTCGCCACGCTCGAACTCGAACTGCGCTCCCATGTAGCTGAGAGGTTCAGCGATGCGCTTCATTGGCCGGCGACTGAGGCTGGAATCCCCTTCGAATCGCGTGGAGAACGGATGACCGGCGACAACCCCAGCGAGAAGTCGGGTGGTCGTACCGCTGTTTCCGCAGTCGAGCGGACGCTTCGGTTGGCGCAGTCCCCGCAAACCGGAGCCTCGGATTCGCATTTCGCCGGAGAGCTCAGGAAGATTGCTTCCGAGTGAGCGAAGTGCAGCCGCGGTTGAGCGGACGTCCTCCGAATCGAGAATACCGGTCACGCGTGATTCACCCTCGGCGAGAGAGGCGAGTATGAGCGCGCGGTGCGAGATCGACTTGTCACCCGGCACTCTGACGGTGCCGGCTACCCTCAACGGAGCCAAGATTCGAGCGCCGTCGCCGCGTCGGTTTTTTCATCGCGGTATTTCACGATCACCGGAGTCTGAAGCGATATCCCCTGATCCTGCGCCCATTTGCTGCTCACGCGTCGTGCTCCCGGAACCACTACCGCATTCTCGGGAATCACCAGACCGCGGCCGCTCTCGGCGCGATGCACGGTTTCGCGCTCGAGGTCGTACACCGGCGTGCCTCGCGTGAGCACCACGCCGGCGCCAATCACTGCTCGCTTTCGGACGACGGTGCCTTCGAAAATCCCGCAATTGCCTCCGACCACGACATCGTCTTCGACGACTACCGGAGCAGCATTGACCGGCTCGAGCACGCCGCCGAGCTGCGCAGCGGCGCTAAGATGAACGCGCTCGCCGACCTGCGCGCACGATCCAACCAGAGCGTGTGAGTCGATCATCGTTCCAGTTCCGACGTGCGCCCCGACGTTGATGTACATCGGCGGCATGCACACGACGCCACTCGCCACGAAAGCACCGCGTCGAATGCTCGACCCACCCGGTACGATGCGAATGCCATCCGACAAGGATAGCCGGCGCGGGGGATATGTATCCTTGTCGAAGAACGAGAATCCAATCTGCTCGTCGGTGCGAATCGACATGTCCACGATGGCGCCGACGCGAAAGCCCAGCAAAATTCCCCGCTTCACCCATGGCACCGCGCGCCACTGACCAGTGGCTGCTTCTTTCTCCGCCGCTCTAACCGTTCCTCTCTCGAGCGCGTCAAGAAGTTGTTCTACGACGGCGCGCGCATCACCCGGGAGCGGCGACCCTGAAGCAGTCGCGGCAAGCGCCTCTACGCGCCTCTCAACATCGCCGATGCTGGATGTACTCACGCAGTGACGGCTCCCACCGACACGAGCGCCGCACGGATGGTCGGCTCGTACTTTTCAGCGAGCGGCACCAGCGGCAGTCGGACTACGTTGGCCATCTTCCCCATCATGGCGAGCGCAGCCTTCGCCGGAATCGGATTCGACTCGACGAACGCGGCGGCAGTCCACTCGGCCAAACGGTGATTGACAGCACGCGCTGCGGCGAAATCGCCGGCCGCACAGAGCTCAGTGAGCTGCGCTACGAGCGATGGAGCTGCGTTCGAAGTTACCGATATGACACCGTCGCCTCCGTCCGCCATGACTTGAAGCGTGAGAGGATCATCGCCCGACAGAACGGAGAAGCGCGCCGGTCGATGACGTATGATCTCTCCAATCTGGGCGAGATTGCCCGACGCCTCCTTCACAGCAACGATGTTCTCATGCTCGGCCAGCTCCAGCGTCGTTGCCGCTTCGACATTGCTCCCGGTCCGGCCCGGGACGTTGTAGACGACGATCGGAGTCTTTACCGCATCAGCAATAGCGCGAAAGTGCGCAACGATTCCCCGTTGAGGAGGCTTGTTGTACATCGGCGACGCGTGCAGGAGATGTGTCGCGCCCGTCGCTTCCATCTCGCGCGATAGCGCGATCGCCTTTTTTGTGTCGTTGGACGCCGCGCCCGCGACAACCGGCACTCGGCCGGCGGTTTGCTCGACTGTGATCTCGACGACGCGCCTATGTTCAGCCGCCGTCATGGTGGCGGCTTCACCAGTCGAGCCGCAGGGGACGAGGAAGTGAACCCCGCTGGCAATCTGCCAATCGACGAATGATCGCAGCGAGCGCTCGTCGATCTCGCCCGAGTTCGTGAAGGGCGTGACGAGAGCGGTTCCACACCCGGTGAGCCGCGGCGAGTTCATCCCTTAAATGTACGCGGCTCTCGCCGCGAAGAGCGAGGCTTGCCTAGCCCCGCCGCTCCTTGACGAACACGATATTGGGCGCGCCGACGCCCTTGAGAAAAATCTCCGCGGTCCAGCCGACTTCCGCGATGAGCGAATCGGACTTGATGAGGAGGTTGTGGAGATCCCGCGTTCCCTTGGCGGTGTTGTCGCTAATGAGGACGTGATCCCCCGACACCGTGTACGTTCCCGCCGTGGTCTCGGTGGAGTCCTTCTGACCATCAATGGTTTTATCAAGGGTGAAGCGGTAGCTCTTGTCGGGCGCGAGCTCGAGACGCGCCGCGAACTGCCACGGCTTCTTGAGCGTCGAGCCTCGCGCGGCGTAGACGTATGATCCGGGGAGACCCGTTGGGACGGGATCGGAGTCTTTCGCGCCGCGGCAGGCAGTCGCGAATACGGCAGCGAAGGAAAGAGTCAGGAAGCGTGGCATGCTGGACATTCGAACCCTCCTCTGAAGATCTCACTACGAGCATCAAATTCGACAGTTTCACCAGCGGGAGCAGCTAGCCTGGCAGCGGCGGGAGCTGTAGCACGTCGCGCATCGTGAATATGCCGCGTTTGCCCACCAACCAGTCCGCGGCCGCGAGTGCGCCTTCCGCGAATACGCGCCGGTCGCGAGCCAGGTGGGTAAGCGACAGCTGTTCGAATGATCCGTCAAAGATCAACTCGTGCGTTCCCGGAACCGACCCGGTGCGCACGCTCGTTATGGGAATGCTACGGCGAAGAGCCTCACTCGCTGCCTCACCTAGCACGGTCGCGGTGCCTGACGGCGCGTCCTTCTTCTTCGAGTGGTGAGTCTCCACGATGTGGGCGCCGAACCCTTCTAGCGGCCGCATCAACGTCCCCGCATATCGCGCCAGCTCGATCAGCACACTGACCCCGAGTGAAAAGTTCGGAGACCAGAGGAGCGCCGTTCCTGATTCGTTTGCGACCCGGGTCACCGCGGGGAGCTCCCTGTACCATCCGGTAGTGCCGGCCACCACGGGCACTCCGGCGCGCAGAGCGGCAGTAATGTTAGCAACTGCTGCCTTCGGTTCTGTGAACTCGAGTGCGACATCGGCACCGCCGAGCACGTCGCGGGTGATGCCCTTTCCGCCGGCGCTCTCCCGCTCGCCAATGATGGCTGCGACGTTCCATCCCTTCGACTGGGCCAGCTCGCGTATGGCCTGGCCCATCTTCCCGTCGCCGATAATCGCAACGCTTCGC
>JALYZH010000342.1 GCA_030948945.1 Gemmatimonadota bacterium
TGCAGGCGCGGTTCGACGAAGTCAACAACATCGCCTGGGCGCGCACGCTGGAAGGATTCGGGGTTCACGTCGCGTACGGGCTGCCCGGTCTCAAGACCCACACGAAAACCGCGCTCGTCGTGCGGAAGGACGCGGACGGAATTCGCCGCTACGCACACATCGGGTCGGGAAACTACAACTCGCAAACTGCGCGCGTCTACACCGATCTGGGTTTGCTCACCAGCGATCCTTCGATCGGCGCCGATCTCACTGATCTCTTCAATTCAATGACCGGTTTCTCGCGTCAGAACGCCTTCCGGAACCTGCTAGTCGCGCCGCGCAACATGCGTCAGCGCTTCACAGAGATGGTCGACAGGGAAGCGGAGCTCGCCAAAGCAGGAAAACATGGCCGAATCATCGCCAAAATGAATTCACTGGTGGACGCGGAGATAATTCAGCACCTCTACGCCGCGTCGCAGGCGGGTGTGAACATCGACCTGATAGTTCGCGGAATCTGTTGCCTCCGTCCGGGAATTCCGGGAATCAGCGACCGCGTCAAGGTGATCAGCATCGTTGGGCGGTTCCTCGAGCACTCGCGAATCTTCTACTTCGGAAACGACGGCAACGAGGAGCTGTATTTCGGATCGGCGGACTGGATGCCCCGCAACTTCGATCGGCGCGTAGAAGTTGTCGCGCCAATCGAGAAGCGACAGCTTCACCCTCGCGTTTGCTCGCTGCTCGAGACCTGCCTCGCCGACAACCGTCAGGCGTGGGATCTACATCCGGACGGCACCTACGTTCAGAGAAAGCCAGGCACGAATCCCGTCGTGTCCACTCACGAGCAGTTGCTGCAGAACCCGTGGGGTATTCAGAGTCTTCCAGCTACCATAGTGAAAGAGGACCAGAGTGCGGGTGAGCGATTGACTGCTTGAAATGCACCCGTTCAGTTGCATTTGTAGTTAACGCCTAGTCCGCCGCGCCAACTTCGTCCTGGTACGTGGTCACCGACCCGTCAGGAGCCACGATCTCCACCGGAACTCCGGCGATCTCCGACAACAAGTTCGATTTGCGACTCGCTCCCCACAGATCCAGCCGAAGATTGTAAACGTGACGGCTCGGCACGGCGGTGATTCTCAAAGCGCGCTCCACCCAGCGGACCTTTATCTCCGCGACGGCGCTGGCATGGCCCCTGTCAAAACCGTCGGCGACGCGAAGGATTGCCGAGAGTCGCTTGATCGTCTGCCGCACCGGCCGCTCGAGACCACCATAGTTGCGATGCTTCTTCTTCGGCTCGCCCCCGCGATGATACCTCGCGACGTTCGCCACCACGATCTGCTCGATTGGCGTCATGCCGAGCAGCTCCGCGTGCTCGATCAAATGGTACGAGTGCTTGTTGTGCTTGTCGTAGCTGATGTGGTAGCCGATGTCATGGAGAAGCGCCGCGTCCGACAGCAGCTTTTTGTCATCCGGAATGCAGCCAAGGCGGTGGCCAATCGCATCGAAGAGCTGAAGTGACAGCGTCTGAACGTGCTTGGAGTGGGGTTCCTCAAAATGAGTTCGCTCCGCCAGCTCGCGCACCGACCGCTCCCGAGCCTCACCCGGATCTGCTGGTGATGGCGCGACGTGCGCGCTTTCGAGCAGAATTCCTTCGCGGATGCCATACGCTGAGATGACGAGCTCCTTCGCTTCGACGCGCGCGGCGACCTCCGCCGCGACAGCTAGCCCCCCGACGATGATGTCGCTCCTCGCTGCGTTGAGTCCCGGAACTCCCTGACGCTCGGCCAGCGACATGTTGTGGAGCATGTCCACGATGTGCTCGAGCTCGACACGGGGAATGACGGTTCCGTGAACCGTCTTGGCGCTTTCCATCCCGATTCGCGCCAGATAGATCGACGCGAGTGTCGTGAAGGTGCCGCCGGAGCAAACGATCCGCGTCGCGTGCCAGTGACGTGCGGAAAGGTGACGCCGCAGCTCGAGATAGACGTCCTTTCTCAGTTTGCGCATCCCTTTCCTCTTCTTATCCGTGCCGAGATACCGCTCGGTCGTGCGGATTGCTCCCAACGGCAGCGATATGAGTCGCTCGACAAGGCCGTCCGCACTCAGCGCGAGCTCGAGAGAGCCGCCACCGATATCCATGACGACGGAGCGGCCCACTCCCAAATCGAAATGCGCCAAAGCACTGCGAAAGCTGAGGCGCGCCTCATCCTCTCCGCGCAGCACCCTTATCTTCAGGCCCGTCTCCGATTTCACGAGCTTGATGAATTCATCGCCGTTGGCAGCGTCGCGCACCGCGCTGGTTGCGACGACCTCCGTGCGTTTCACACCGAGCTGATTGGCGAGCGTCGCCATCCTCGTCAGAGTGCTGAGCGCGTTCTGAATCGCCACCTCACTCAGCTTGCCCGTCTCGTAGAGTCCCGCGCCCAATCTCGGCGCGGCTTTCATTTCGTCTACGACGCGGATCGATCCGGTGGGCGAGACATCAGCGATTGTCTGGCGGATGGAGTTGGAGCCGATGTCGATAGCGGAGATGCGGATGTCCGAATCGCTTCCCGCGGCGGGAGCGCCAGGACTGCTTAGCGTCAAACGGGGATTTGCGGATCCAGCCATGTGTTAAAGGTGACGGGTCGCACCCGCAAGTGAAACTCCTGCGTCAGTGGCACTTGCCGCCGTCTGCATCCCACACCTTCCCATCTGTGTCGATGAATGCGTGCCGATATTCCCCGTTGCCGAGCGTCAGCTTCAGAATGCCGAAGTGCCCTTGAATCTGGAAAGCGGAGTTGCGGGCGAGCGGAGAGTGGACCCCGCGCAGCTCAGCACCGCCCGTTCCGGTGATGATCTCGGTGATGCCTCGTGCGGGGTCCGACGCGCCGCTCGGCGTCTGCGGGAGAAACCGCTCGTAATGATGCTCGTGCCCGTTGAGGATGAGGTCGGCGTTCGCGTTATACAGTATCGTCCAGAGCGGCTGCATCTCGTGCGTCGAGCCGTAGTCGCCCGAGCTGAAAAGCGGACGATGAAAATAGGCGAGTGTGCACAGCCTGCGATTGGCGTTGAGATCGTTGCGGAGCCAATCCTCCTGCTGCCGCGCTTCCCACGAGCTTCCATGCTCGAAGTAAAGCTCGCTGTTGAGCGATACGACGTGCCAGTCGCCGATGTCGTAACTGTAGTATCCTTTTCCCCACTCACCCTGCGCTCCCGCCGAAGTAGTTGAAGTAGGGATCGCTGCTTCCGCTGTCGTAGTCGTGATTTCCCGGCGCGGGATGGATGACGTTCATCACGCGCGGCGTCCCCCACGCCGGAGCGAAGCAGCGGGGCAGATCGTTGTCCACGCCGCCGTCACCCGAGGGGTAGGCGTTGTCGCCGAGCGTGAAGCTGGCGCTTTGAATGGTTCCGTCGTACGCCGCGAGGACGCTGTCGGCGATTTTTCCCGTCGCCTCATCACCGCTCGATCCGCAGACGGCGATGTCACCGGCGCCGACCATCACCGGCGCCCCCGGCAGCTCGACTTCATGTGCAGAGGCATTTGGCGGAGGCGTAGCAGATTGGTCCTGCGAGCAGCCGACCATCATGCTCAGTGATGCAACGCCTAACAACAAATTTCTAATCATCGCGGTCCGTTGAAGCTGGCCATTATGACCGAAGAGTTTGTTGTTATTGCTAAGGAAACTCCGTGCCGCGCCTGCGCCCGCTCGCGCAAGCTCTACTGGTCGAGAAGAGCTGAGCCCTCAGAACGCGAAGCCAATGCTGGTATTGACTCGATGCGCCCGATTGTTCGTGAACAGCACGTTCACATTCGTGCCGGGGTTGAGGTACCCGACCCAGAATCCCGCGCCCGCTGCAGTGTGCCAGCCACCTGGTGACGCGCCTTTGAGATATACGCGACCCGCGTCGACGAACCCCAGCGCGCCGACATCGAGGGGAAGGATGAACGGAAATTTCGCTATAGGCACGCGAAGCTCAGTGGTGCCATAGACCGCGGCGTCGCCTGCGTATCTCTGGCGCTCCTCCGTCCTGAACGTCTCCGAGCCTCCGAGAAACGCGGCGTCGAAATAGGGGAAATTCCCCCACAGCTTTTTGCCGCCGGCGCGGAACGCCAGCACTGGTTTCTTCGGCATCGGCAAGGTGAAGAAGGCAGCGGCCCATCCGTCCAGTGATTCGTATGGCTTAGCTACGTCCCACATTCCGGGATATCCGCTCCCCGCGACGTCGAGCACCAGGCGCGGCTTAATCGTGTCCGCGGCGTACTTGCTGTCCAGGTGCATCTTCAGGCGCATTCCAGCTTCGCCGAATCGCGTGAACCCGTAGGGCTGTTGCTGCGCGATGAATCGGTTGGCGACGCTGTCGGTTGTCGTGGAGCGGACGATCGGTCCAAGGGAGATGTCGCTCACGGGACTGAACGAACGGCCTATCGCCGGATTGAACGTCCACTGCCGCTGCCTGACGTCATAGAAAGTGCCACGCAGGTCAGGTACATCGTTTCCGAAGCCGTGGAACTGCACGATCTCGAACTGCGACATGTGCGCCGCCACCGGTATGTGCACGTCGGATTCTTCGAATCGCTTGTCGAAGTTTCCACGAACTCTCAGGCGGCGGCTGCTGAACGAATACCCCACGTCGGCTTCCGTCATGGTCGAGTACGGAACTTTGCGGAAACCGTAGACGGTGCGAGCCAATCCGATCACTGGATAAATACCGAGCCCGCGCTGCGAGTGGATCCCCGCCACTGGTTTGATCGAGGCGCCACGGTCCTTCTGCGGAGGTATGAGCTTCCCGTAAGCGCGCTGCCACGGCCGGCGATTGAAGTAGTGGTTGAAAGCATCGTCGATGTTGAATTTCTCGTCGACGGTGTCGCGGGCGTAAACCACGCTGTTGACGATGCCGACGTCGTAGAACCGTGTTGGATTTCTCCTTCCGCCAACCGTCGACAGATCGACGAACTGGTTGTCGCCGTTGCCACCAATAATCTTCACCGGGATGCTCTGCCCCACATTACCCTCGACGGTTGCCCGATCGTTACCGCCGTGGAGATAAATGCGGATCTCGTGCGTTTCGGCGGCATTGAAGCGCCGAACGAAGTACGGAGGGCTGTTCCCTGAGTGAAGCGTCACGTCGACGATTCCATTGCCGGCACGGACGACGGTCGCCTGATCGTCGGCGTCCGTTCCATGGATGTCGGCGACTTTCCACAGCTCGCGGTAGTAGAGATCAGCGGCTTCACGCAGGCCGTTGCGTCGGGTTTTGAGCTTGGTCGCAAGTTTCCGTGAGCCGTTCGCGTACTCTGGGGGCAACGTCGCAACCGCGTTGTCGATCACCTGATCAGTAATTCTTTGCTGCAGACTCACAGCTATAGAGTCCCAGACTGACCCGTCGAGAGTCCCCAGCATCCGCCGGTCGAATTCATTCGCATTGGCGAACAACGCGCTCGGGTCGGGATACGTGTTTTTGAAGATGACGAGAGTTGGAACAGCGAACCGCGCGATCTTCATCACCAGTCCTTCGTAGGACACGAACGCGTGATCCCGGTCCACCGCGATTGGCTCCCACGCTGCTTGATGTCCACCGAACCGCGCCCACTTCCATTGGTCCGGATGCCGGTCGTTGTCGCCGATGAGGAGATCCAGCTCAAGTGCTGTAAGGAGCGTCCGTGCATCGACCCGGGTCTCCGGATCGGTATTGATTCTATCGAGCAGCGTGTCGCTGCCGACGATCTTGCTCGCGCCCGCGAAAGCGGGCCCATTCTTCGAAACGTCCGGACGCTCCTCGAGTTCGCCGAGCATGCCGGCGAACTGCTCGCGGTGCTCTCCGAGAAGTGGATCATCGGGCATTACCGCGACGGCAGGGTGCGGATGAAGAACTCCGATCGCGGCTTGCAGTGGATCCGCCGCGATGGCTCCCAGCGGATGCGAAGCGCTTCCCTCGTCGCGCGCGATGTACCAGATGATGGTGCCTTTGTACTGCTCTGGAAGGACGCTGAATCTCTTCTTCACCGAGCGGAACACCCACTTTGAGCCGTCCGCCGCATCGAATCGGAGCGATATGGTTTGAGCGCCGCCTCCCGTCTTGCCGGGAGTAAGCCCGCCGTGGAAAGTTCTGAGGTTGAGAACGGGCACCTTGATCGGCGTCGTCCACTCCTCGCGGTAGTTGTCACCCAAAAGAGCACGATGAAATTGTTCGGCCCTGTATATCTCACCAGGAATCACCACGACGCTGTCGCTGCCGGGGATTCGCGTCGGGTTCTGAGCGGCTGCCGTCGAAATTGCGCCCAACACCAGCACGGTGGCCAATCCACATGCGGTGCGAGCTCTCACGAACAAGGTGGTATCCATAATATCTCTGGTGTTGCTGTTATCGTCGCCAGCGGTAAAGCGTAATTGCGGGAGGTTTCACATTCGCCTCGTCGCTGACCAGCAACAGGCTGTCCGGCGTGATCGCCACGCCTTCAGCCTGCCTATGGTCTCCCGGGAGTGACTCGGAGCGCACGACTTCGCCGTCCGGAGTCACGACGATGAGCCCTTTCTCGCGCGATGCAACGATCACGTAATTCTTGGTGACCGGATCGATGTTGATGTCAGACGGATGAAAATTCTTCCACTTGTTCGAGCCGATGACATCCCGTATCGGCACTCTCATCGTAGTGATTGCCGAGCGGTCGCCCAAAGGCAGCGGTATGCGATAGATCAACAGCTCTTTGGGCGAAGCTTTGTTCAGGAATTTCTTGCAGACGAGCAAAAGGCGGGAGCTGTCCGCCTCGAATGCCATGCTCTCGAACTCGCACTCTTTGCCCAGTCCCGTATCGTAAAGCGAGTAGGGAACCGGCGAAGCGTCCTCGCCTTCCTTGAACTTGTAAATCTTGCCCTTGCTCTGGAGCAGGTAGACGTCGTTTCCGGCGATCGTAATCGCCTCGAAGTCGCCGCGGACACCCCCGGCCAGAGAAAACGCCTTGAGCAGGATGCCGCTTCTCGGGTCGATCTCGTACACCCTGCCGATGTTGTCGTCGTGCGTCAGAACGGTGCCGCGTGGCGTAAGTGCGAGCCCGGATATTTCTCGCAGCTCGGGAGGCATGATCCATTCGGCCACCGGCCCCGGCTTCGAAGGATTGGCGTCCGCCAACGCTAGTCTGCGTGTGAGCTCCTGCTTACGCGTCGCTTCCACCTCGCGCACCTGCGCTGCCTTGGCCAGCGGTGTCCCGCGACAAGCCGAAATCGACGGCGCCAAGCCTGCCAGCAGTACGATCGTGCGCGCGCCAATCATCCTTTGTCGGCCGATTTTTCATCCGCCGAATCGCCGGTCTCCAGATCAGCCGAGGTGATGATGCCGTCGGCATTCTCGTGAATCGCGGTGAGCAGGACGTCTCGCGGGATGGATTTTTTGAGGCGCAGGAGATAGTAAATCTCGGAGGGTTTGCCGACGTTGGTAACGATCTCGTCGAGGTCCCACCGCTTGGTCATCCTGTTGAGGACCTCTTCAACTTGCTTCTGCGCGTCGGCTACGTTGTCCGTCGTGATGGTCAGGATAGAGTTGTAGCGGGCTTTTTTCTTCTTGCCCATGGCGTCACGCACCCGATCGAACCGGTCAGCGAGAGCGTTTGCCCTCTCCGGCGTCAGCGAGAGCAGGAGGTCTCGATCGGGAATCTGATGGTCTCCCGTCGGGCTCGCGAGCGCTTGCAGTGGGCGCGACCACTGGGCCGCGGCGGTCGGCATCAGCATGTTCCGGCCGTAGTCGTAACGCCATGTGATGATCAGCACGAAGTTGAAGACGATGGAGACAACTGCGCCTACGGCGAGCGACTGCACGCCCGCCGCGAACCCGACCACGATGCTCAGGAAGATGTAAACGAGGTCCCGGGAGTCGCGGAGCGTCGTCCTGAACCGTACCGCGCCGACTACTCCGGCAAGACTGAACGCCAATGCCAAACTGTTCTGCACAATGAATACGATCCCCGCTACGACCAGGGGAAGAATGATCAGCGTCTGCACCACGTTTTGATTGTGTTGCCCCCCCGAAGGCCGGGCCGACATATACACCCAGGTCACCGGAAGCATCAGCAACAGAGCGCCGATGAGAATCATCACTGTGGTTATCGCGACGCCCACTAGCGATCCGATACCGAAAGTACCCGACGAGCTGGGCGACGACAGCGCGTCCGTCAGTATCGTCGGACCCTCCGGGATATCACCAAGTCCTTTGGCGGCGATCCGCGCGATCTCACCCGGGAAGAAAAACGCCAGCATGGCAACGACGATCGCCAGGATCACGTAATACGCCACTAAACGGCGCATCGGGCGATCCGACTTCATCGTTAAGACGTCGATTAACTCTCTCAAAACGGGCATGTCGCCCCTCCAAGTGCAAAATGGACGCCTGAGCTGGGTCCGAATCCGACCACCGCAGCGTGTCAGCCTTCAATAGGGCCGCCTTGAGTCTGGGGGCGTAACCCGCGATTTTACAAGGCTATGCCGGAAGAATCACTGATTGTACGCGGCGCCCGCGAGCACAACCTCCGCAACATCGACGTTACCATCCCCCGCGACCGCCTCACGGTCATCACTGGACTGTCGGGATCGGGGAAGTCGTCGCTCGCGTTCGATACGATCTACGCCGAGGGACAACGCCGTTACGTCGAGTCGCTCTCCGCTTACGCCCGTCAGTTCCTCGGCCTCATGGAAAAGCCCGATGTGGACTCCATCGAAGGCCTGTCGCCTGCCATCTCCATCGAGCAGAAGAGCGCCGGACACAACCCGCGGTCTACTGTCGGAACTGTCACGGAGATCTATGACTACTTGAGGCTTCTATACGCGCGGGCGGGGACGCCTCACTGCCCCAACTGCGGCCGCCCGGTCGAGCGCCAGAGCGCTGGACAGATCTCCGACTCGATCCTGACCTGGCCGGAAGGGACGAAGATCGAGGTTCTCGCTCCACTCGTCCGCGGACGCAAAGGCGAGTTCCGCGAGCTGTTCGAGGCCGCCCGCAAGCAGGGATTCGTCCGCGCAATCGTCGACGGCGAGCTCATCGAAGTCGCGGACCCGCCGAAGCTTAACCGCCGGATGAATCACAACATCTCGGTGATCGTCGACCGCCTCGTCGTGCGCGCCGAGGACCGGGGACGACTCAACGATTCTGTCGAGACCGCGCTCAAGCTCGCCGAAGGCCTCGTGGAGATCCACCGCCAGGACGACCGCAGCCCACATCTCTTCTCCGAGCGGTACGGCTGCCCCGTCTGTGGGATCTCGCTGCCCGAGCTCGAGCCCCGACACTTCTCCTTCAACTCTCCCTTTGGCGCCTGTCCCGCGTGTGGCGGCCTCGGCTCGCGCCGCGAGGTGAGCGAGGAGCTGCTGCTCGGCGATCCGAGTATCAGCATACTCGAAGGTGTCGTGCTGCCGTGGGGCGAGCCCGATGGATATCTCAAGAAGGTCATTCTGCCAGGGTTGGCCCAACAGTTTGACTTCAACCTCAATGCACCGTGGGGCAAGCTGAGTCCGGAGGTGCGGGACAAGCTTCTATATGGTACTGGGGGCAAAAGCGGGCAGCGCACCAATAGCTCCGGCACCCATTGGGAAGGAATTCTCTCCAACATCCAGCGCCGGTACGACGAGACCGAGTCCGATTCGGTTCGGCTGGAACTCGAGGAGTTCATGCAGCCGCGCGCGTGCACCACGTGCGACGGGCGCCGGCTCAAGCCGGAATCCCTCGCCGTAACTCTCGCCGGCCGGAACATTGGCGATCTCGTCCAGCTCTCCATCACCGAGGCTCTCGAGTTTTTCGAGAACGTTCCCGTCCGGAGTGACGGCAAGCCGGGACTGGACCCCGAAATCGCAACGCCGATTCTGAAAGAAGTTCGCGAGCGACTACGCTTCCTCAACGACGTCGGACTCGAGTACCTCACTCTTGGCCGCTCGGCGGAATCCCTCTCCGGCGGCGAAGCGCAGCGCATCCGCCTGGCGACCCAGATCGGCTCGCGCCTGGTTGGTGTGCTCTACATCCTCGACGAGCCGTCGATCGGGCTGCATCAGCGTGACAACGCTCGTCTGCTCAACACGCTCCGCCAGCTGCGAGATCTGGGCAACACCGTGATCGTGGTTGAGCACGACGAAGAGACAATGGAAGCGGCAGATCATCTCATCGACCTCGGGCCCGGCGCCGGAAAGCACGGCGGCCTCGTCATCGCCGCGGGGACTGTCGACGAAGTTCGCGATCACCCGGACTCTATCACCGGGCGGTACCTGCGTGGTGAGGCCGAGATTCCGATTCCCGAGGTGCGTCGCCGCCGCGACAAGGATCGCGTCATCCGCATCGAGGGCGCGCGCGAGCACAACCTGCGCAGTCTCGACGTCGAGATTCCTCTCGGACTTTTCGTCGCGATCACGGGCGTGTCGGGGAGCGGCAAGTCCACGCTCATCGAGGACATCCTTCACCGCGCAATGGCGAGGCATTTTTACCGCGCGAGAGTGATTCCTGGCTCGCACAAGCGCATCACCGGCTTCCAGCACCTGGATAAGGTGATCGATATCGATCAGAGCCCGATCGGACGTACGCCGCGGTCGAATCCAGCCACCTATACCGGACTCTTCACGCCAATCAGGGAGCTGTTTGCAGAGCTGCCCGAAGCGAAGATCCGCGGTTACGGGCCGGGACGGTTCTCCTTCAACGTGAAGGGCGGGCGTTGCGAAGCGTGCGAAGGAGATGGACTCGTCAAGATCGAGATGCACTTCCTCCCTGACGTCTACGTTCCGTGCGACGTCTGCAAGGGAAAGCGCTACAATCGCGAGACGCTCGAAGTCCGCTTCCGCGGTCTCAGCATCGCCGACGTGCTCGAACAGACCGTCGAAGACGCGCTCGCGTTTTTCGAGAATCAGCCGCGCGTTCGTCAGAAGCTCCAGACGCTCTTCGACGTCGGCCTCGGGTACATTCACCTGGGGCAGTCAGCGACGACGCTTTCCGGTGGGGAAGCACAAAGAGTCAAGCTCGCCGCGGAACTGTCGAAGCGAGACACCGGGCGCACCTTCTACATACTTGACGAGCCCACTACCGGTCTCCATTTCGAGGACGTGCGGATGCTCCTGACGGTGTTGCACCGACTTGTTGACCGCGGCAACACGGTGCTCGTCATTGAACACAACCTCGACGTGATCAAGACAGCCGATTGGATCGTCGACCTTGGCCCGGAAGGAGGGTTGCGCGGCGGCGATGTCGTCGCGGCCGGAACGCCGGAAGACGTGGCGGATGTAAAGGAGTCGTACACGGGTCAGTATCTGCGCACAATGCTGCGCCGCAAGCGAAACGGACCTGGCGCAGGTCGTAGGAAGGTGGCACTCAAGGTGGGGTGAGGTCGAGCTCGCGGGGGAACATACGCGAGATCGGGCATGCGCAAAGGGGATGTGCGACGTCGGGCAAGCGCAAAGGAGCTTGAATGGTGAGTTTGCTAGACATAATCGGACCGGTGATGGTTGGTCCGTCCTCCTCGCACACCGCTGGCGCGTGCAGGCTTGGATTGCTCGCCCGCTGTCTGGTCGGTGGAACCCCCCAGTCGGGTCTCTTGCAACTCCACGGCTCCTTCGCGCGCACGGGGGAAGGCCACGGTACCGATAAAGCGCTTGTCGGCGGATTACTCGGCTTCCGTCCCGACGATGAGCGACTGCGTGAAGCCCTCCAGATCGCCGAGCGCGAAGGCCTCGATTACAAATTCGAGAAGGTGACCATCTCTGACGCCGCGCATCCCAACACCGTCCGCATCAACATCGAGCTGAACGGCACCAAAGCCACCATGCTCGGCTCCTCGCTCGGGGCGGGTCGGGTCTTCGTACAGGAGATCGACGGCTACCCCGTCGAAGTGACCGGAAACTTCCACACTATCGTTCTCGTAGCTGAGGATAGGAAGGGTTCGATAGCCAGAATCACCGGGATCCTCGCCGAGCACGACATCAACATCGCAACTCTGAAGCTGACGAGAAAGGAACGGGGCGGCGATGCATTCATGGTGATCGAATGCGACGAGCAGCCCGATAAGAAAGCCGGAGAAGAACTGAGAGCGCTCGATTGGGTCCGGTGGACCCGTCGGCTCGACAAAGTGAGTGGGGGCTGAGTGTACAAAGCCCTCGCTGATGCAATTCGGGACGCGGAAAAAGAGAAGAAGACGCTGGCAGAGGTTGCGCTTGCGACGGAAGCGCGCGACCAGGGCCGGCCCGTAGAGGACATCCGAGCCGCTCTGCAACGGGCGCTCGATGTGATGCGTAGCGCAATAGAGAAGGGAATCGTCGGTGATTTGTATTCCGCATCGGGCCTGGTGGGAGGAGATGCGGCGAAGCTGCGGACAAGCAAGAGCGGTCCGCTCTCGCAGACTCCATTTCGCGACATTCTCACCCGTGCGCTGGCGGTGCAGGAGGTGAACGCGGCCATGGGGGTGATCGTGGCCGCACCCACCGCGGGTGGTGCGGGAGTTCTGCCGGCGATCCTCACCGGTCTCGCGAAAGCGCGATCGGTGCCGGATGCAAAGGTGGTGGATGGTTTGGCAACCGCGGGGCTGATTGGGGCCGTGGTCGCGGAGCGGGCGTCGCTGTCAGGAGCCGAAGGCGGGTGTCAGGCGGAAACGGGAGCCGCGGCTGGAATGGCTGCGGGTGCCGCGACCGAGATGTTGGGCGGAACGCCATCGCAGGTGGGACACGCAGTGGCGCTCACGATGCAGGGAACGCTGGGACTGGTCTGCGATCCGTTGGGCGGGCTCGTCGAGCTGCCGTGCGTGTTTCGCAACGCAACGGGTTCGGCGATCGCTCTCGCGGGAATCGAGATGGCTCTGGCCGGAATCACGTTTGCGATTCCGGTCGACGAGGTGATCGATGTGATGGGCGAGATCGGGCGAGAGATGGACGTGCGCTATCGGGAAACGGCGGGCGGCGGGCTTGCCGCCACTCCGACCGGTCGCCGGCTGGCGAAGGAGAGGTTGTACCAGATCAAAAGGTCGGACGGCTAGAGTCAACTAGTGAATCACGGGCTAAAGCTGTAGTTTCGCGCGAGGGCTTGGGTGTGGAGCTGTAGATTGATAAAAGAACGGGTGCGAGTTGCCAGTGGCACAGTTGCCAGGTGCGAGTTCACGACGTCGGGACGCTACCGATGGCGTGAGGGCACGGGCAGTTTGATTGTGCCCCGATCCGCGCCAGCAACGTCCCGACGTATTGAACCATCAACTCGTAACTGTGCCACTGACCACTCGCACCCGTTCCGTTGCTTTTCTTTGTGAAAATCCATCCAATGTCATATGAATATCTTCGATAGGATCGCAATGCTATTCCGGTCCAACGTCAACGCGGTGATCTCGGAATTCGAGCAGCCCGAGAAGATGCTGAACCAGATCATTCTCGACATGCGCTCGCAGCTGGTCAAAGCGAAGCAGCAGGTCGCGGCCGCCATCGCCGATGAGAAGCGCCTCCAGGATCAGACGAGGCAGGAGCTCAAGGAAGCAGAGGACTGGGAGCGGAGAGCGATGCTCGCGGTCCAGCAGAATCAGGACGAGCTCGCCAAGCAGGCACTGATGCGTCGCACCGAACACATCTCGCGTGGCGAGCAGATGCAGCTGACATGGCAGGCGCACAAGCAGGAGACCGATCGCCTCAAGGAATCGCTGCGCAACCTCAACGACAACATCGAAGAGGCGAACCGCAAGAAGAATCTTCTGCTCGCGAAGCAGCGCCGCACCGAAGCGCAGCGCCGGATCAACGAGACGATGTCCCATATCTCGGAGAAATCCGCCTTCGAGGCGTTCGCCCGGATGGAAGAAAAAATCGAAAGCAACGAGCGGAAGGTGAAAGCCAGCGCCGAGATCGACGAGGAGTTCTCGGGCGATCGTCTGGCCAACGACTTCAAGAAGCTCGAGGCCGGCGGCGCCAACATCTCCGCCGAGATGCAGCTCATCGCCCTGAAGCAGAAGATGGGAGTGCTGCCTGCCGCCACGCAGATCAACAACAAGGCGCTGGGCGCCGGCCGGCACGCTGAAGAGGAGGCCGTCGAGGTTGAAGAGATCCCCGACGAGAAGAAGTAGAGTTGTCTAGCGCGCTGGTGCCGGTAGCGAGGGTCAAAGTTGCGCCGATTCTAGCCGGCGTGATTCTGACGTTCCTGCTCCTGTGGATGCTGGGAGCGACAGCCGACGTCTTTCTCCTCCTCTTCATCGCGATCATCATGTCGCTGTACCTCGGTGCAGTGAGAGATCTGTTGGTCGACAAGGTTCACCTGCCACCGAAGCTCGCTTTCTTCGTTTCGGTAATCGGGACGGCAGCCGCACTGCTCGGCCTGTTTGCGATTCTGCTTCCTCCCGTCGTGGAGCAGACACGCGCGCTGATCGTCGTGATGCCCAAGTACATCGAAGCGTGGGAGACAGGAATCGACCATTTCGTCACGCGCTTCCCCGCGATGCGGGACGTGTGGAAACCGGGCGAGCATCCCCTCATCAGCGCCGTGTACGATCAGGTCACCGGCCAGGCACAACTTCTCGTCCCCAGGGTCTTGTCGCTGGTGCACGTGATGGTGGACTGCTTCGCGGTGGCGGTGATGAGTATCTACCTAGCGCTGCAGCCAGGAGTGTACAGGGAGTGGCTCATTGCGCTGTTCCCGCCGATTCATCGGGACCTCGTGCGCGACGTGTTGCGCGACCTCGCCGATGCGCTTCGCGCCTACATCGTCGGTCAGCTGTTGACGATGACCTTCCTCGCCGCGCTCACCGCGCTGGGATTGTACATACTCGACGTTCCCTACTGGCTGACGTTCGGAATATTCACCGGTCTGGTGGCGGTGGTTCCGTTCTTCGGAACGCTCCTGTCGACGACCCTGCCGGCCCTATTCGTCCTCGGCGGACCAGGCGGCGGGACGCGGGCGATCTACGTCCTCCTGCTGGGCGTCGTGATTCACCTGATCGAAGGGAATCTGGTTTCTCCGCTCGTGATGTCGAAGAAGATCGACATGCCTCCGGTGCTCACCATCACGTCGGTGCTGGTGGTCGGCAAGCTGCTCGGTCCCCTCGGTCTCGTGGTCGCGCTGCCGACACTTGTGACAGTCATGGTCGTGGTGCGGCGAATCCTCATCAACCGCATTTACGAAGGCAAAGGATTCAGGAAGAGCACCCGCGACCGGATCTTCGTATTGCGGGTGCCCGTTCCTGATGGCGGGGTGATCGTAGCATCCGAGCCCCAGCCCGACTTGATCAAGCGCAGAGAGACGCTCAAGAAAACGGCCTGAGAGCGTAGCCCTCGCGGGCTATCGCTTTCATGAGCGACCTAACGGTTCCAGCTGATCCCGATCGACCCATCAGACTTCCGGCTCACCATCGCGGAGGTCTTCATGCGCGTGCTGTCCGTCCGGGGTCTCACCAAAACTTATCTCGCTGGCCCACGTGGTCGCGCTACCACGATTCCCGCCCTCCGCGAAGTCAATCTCGATGTCGATCGCGGTGAGATCCTCGGTCTCGTCGGTCGGCCGGGCGCTGGGAAATCGACGCTTCTACTCTGCCTCGCCGGATTGCTGCGAAGTGACGACGGCACCGTCACCTGGTTCGGCGAGCAGATAACGGGACATCACGTGCCGCCAGGGCTCGCGTACATTCCCCAACGCTCCGGTTACTACTCCTTTCTCAACGTTCGAGAAGCACTCGAATACTACGCGACGCTCCACGATCTATCGTCAGCCAACCGCGCTTCACAGGTGGAGGCTGCGCTCCGCGATGTTTCGCTACACGTCCACGCTGCGCGTCGAGTGAGTCACCTCTCGCCAAGCTTGCTGCAACGGCTTGGACTTGCGCAGGCACTCATCGGTTCACCGCGGGCGATTCTTCTCGACGAGACCTTGTGGGGCGAAGGACTGTTGTTCGACAAGGACATCGTCGCGCTGCTCACTCGACTGTCGCGGCGTGGCGTCACGATCCTCATCTCGGCGCCCAATGCCGTGGAGCTACATCGGGTTGCGGGCCGCATCGTCGTGATGACGGAAGGCCGAGTGGCTCACCTAGCCCGTTGTGATCCCGCTTTCGCCGCGGCGTCGGAACGCGTTGCGATATCCGACAGGACTGGTGTGGAGCGCGCGATGAAAATGCACGCGTAGCGAGACAGGCGAACCGAAGCCACATTCGGCCGCAATCCGTTCGACGGAGTGGCCGGTCTGCTCGAGCAGCTGCTGCGCCGCCGCAATTCTTTGACGCAGCACCCATTGCAGCGGAGGCAGACCTGTTTCCGCAGCGAACCGTCGCGCAAAGGTGCGACGACTCATTCGCGCGTGCGCCGCCATCGTGTTCACCGTCACCGGCTCGGCGAGCCGCTGCGCGATCCACGAGCGCGTCTTCTCGAGTTCCCCCTCGTCGTCGACTGCGACCGGCTGCGGAACAAACTGTGCCTGATCGCCGCTGCGATGCGGAGCGAATACGAGTCGCCGAGCCACGGCGTTGGCGACCGCGGCACCGTAGTCGCGACGCACGACGTATAGGCAGAGGTCGATGCCCGCCGCGATTCCCGCGGAAGTGAGCACGCGACCCTCGTCGACGTACAGCACATCGGGATCGACCTCGACGCGTGGAAAGCGGGACGCGAGTAGAGGCGCATCGATCCAGTGCGTCGTGGCGCGCCGGCCGTCTAGCAAGCCCGCCGCCGCCAGCACAAACGCGCCGGTGCAGATCGATAACACCCGCGTCCCTCGCTCGTAGGCTGCGGCGAGAGCATCACGCGTCGCACTCGAGAGCGGAAGGTCGAGGTCATCGATCCCCGGGACGACGATCGTGTCGGCGCGTTTGAGCGCCTCCAATCCGTTGGCGACGTTGATCGTGAAACCCGTCGACGTGATCACCGGTCCCCGCCTGGGCGCGCAGAGTGTAAGCCGGTAACGGAGTTCACCCAGGTCGGGGCGCGGATATCCGAATACCTGGCAGGCGACACCCAGATCGAAAGGGACGACGCTCGGGACGACGAGCACGGCAACGCGATGTGGGCGGAAGGCCATGGCCTAAATCTATCGATAGATGGCAGTTCTGCCACTCGCCCCATTCCGTTCCGAGCCCTATCCTCCGGACACAAACTGGGCGCGAGACCGTAGTGTCTAATTCAGGTCTCCACCCGCACACCCGAGGCAGTCATGATTGGAAGAATTCGCTGCGCAGCGCTCGCGATGCTGGCTCTGGCCCCCCTGTCCAGTTCCGCTCGAGCACTTCCCTCACCCCAGCAGGTGATCGTCTCCGCCGATTGGCTCCGCGCGCATCAGTCAGATCCGGATCTCGTGATCGTCGCTATCGACATGCCGAGCATGGGCGAAATGCCGGACCCCTATCCCGCTGGCCACATTCCGGGCGCCCGAGTGCTCGAGTATCACGCCATCGCGACGATGGGTGGCGAACACGAGCTGTCAACCGAGCTCGTATCTGCCGACTCGCTCAAGTCGGTGTTCGAGTCGCTCGGCGTGTCGGATAAATCGCGGATAATCCTGTACGCCTCGTCCAGGGTTCCGACGCTTGTCACGCGCACGTTCTTCACGCTCGACTATCTGGGGCTCGGCGAGCGGGTATCGGTGCTGGACGGCGGGCTCGACGCCTGGAAGGCCGCGGGTGGGAGGCTCGAGAAGGGGGCGCCGCGAAACTATCAGCGCGGCCTGCTGCGTCTCAACCCACGACCCCAAGTGCTGGTTACCGGGCCATGGCTACGAGAGCATCTCACTGACCGCAGCTTCACGCTCGTCGACGCCCGCGCACCGGAATTCTATACTGGCGCCAAGGAAGGGCATTCGGCATCGGCGCTTGGACACGTTCCATCGGCCCACAA
This sequence comes from Gemmatimonadota bacterium, assembly GCA_030948945.1. The sequence goes on from JALYZH010000342.1 coordinate 17,754, forward strand.
CCTTTACTACGCGACGCTCCTGGATTCCAAAGGATTCTTCAAGCCGGACGTCGAGGCGCGCGCGCTGTTCGAGCGGGCCGGCGCACCGACCAACAAGCCGGTCGTCGTGTACTGCCACATCGGCCAGACTGCGACCGTGGTGTACTTCGAGGCGCGCCGGCTTGGAATTCCCGTGAAGTTGTACGATGGCTCGTTCGAAGACTGGAGTCGTCACACGGATTATCCGCGCGTGAAAGGCACAACTCCCGAGTGACGAAGTCGTGTTGACCCCCTACACCCGCGAGCCTAGCTTCCGCGGATGTCTGACTTCCGCCTGCACAACACACTCACGCGCCGAATCGAGACCTTCGCGCCGGAGGATGGCAAGACCGTGCGCGTGTACACCTGCGGACCGACTGTTTACAGGCCCGCACACCTCGGAAATTTCAGAACATTTCTGTTCGAGGATCTTCTCCGCCGGGTAATTGCGCTGCGCGGCTGGAAGGTGGTGCAGGTGATGAACCTCACCGACGTCGATGACAAGATCATCAAGGCGGCCAGCGACCAGGGCATCACGATCAGCGAGGTTACAGCGCCGGTTGTGCGCACGTTCAACGCGGATCGTTCGTTCCTGAGAATACAGGACGCCGAATTCTATCCGCGCGCGACCGACCACATTCCGGAGATGATTGGGATCGTCGAGCGGCTAGTGGAACGGAAGCTCGCGTACCTCGCCGACGACGGAACCGTTTACTTCGCCATCGACAAATTCAAAGGCTATGGCAAGCTGTCGCGCCTCGACACGCGAGAGGTGAAAGCCGGCGCGCGCGTGTTGCAGGACGACTACTCCAAGGAGAACGCGCAGGACTTCGCTCTCTGGAAAGCGGCGAAACCCGAGGATGAAGCCACCGGCGCCGCGTGGGATTCTCCCTGGGGACGCGGACGTCCAGGGTGGCATCTAGAGTGCTCGGCCATGGCGATGAAGTACCTGGGCGAGACGCTCGACATCCACTGCGGCGGAATCGATCTCATCTTCCCCCACCACGAGGACGAGATCGCGCAATCGGAGGGTGCGACCGGGAAGCCATTCTCGCGCTTCTGGTGCCACGGTGAATTCCTGCTCACCGATGGCAGCAAGATGGCCAAGCGCCTCGGGAACGTCGCCACCGTTCAGGATCTCCGCGATCAGCAAGTGCCCGCCGCGGCGTTCCGTCACTTTGTTTTCTCGACGCACTACCGGAAGCAGCTCAACATGTCAGGCGATGCGCTGGAGGCGTCGATGGAGGGCGTCCGCCGCATCGGAGACTTCGCCGCGCGATTGGCGGATGCGAAGGCTGCGACTCCAGAGTTGGAAAAGGTGGCGGAGGAAGCGGAGGTGGAAGTTCTCGCCGCGCTCTACGACGATCTTAACGCTCCAATTGCGCTGGGCGCGCTGTTCACGTTCATCAGGCGAGCGAACGCGGAGCTGGATCGGAACGGCGTCGACAAGCGAGCGCTGGAAAAAGCGCGCGAAGTTTTCGCGCGAATCAATTCCGTTCTGGATGTAGTGCCCGAAGCTGCCGACTCAGATCCCGAGTTGGCCGAGTGGATCGAGGAAAAACTGGCCGCGCGAAGAAATGCCCGCGCGAGAAGAGAATTCGCGCAGGCCGATGCGATTCGCGCCGAAATCGAAGCGCGTGGGATCGCGATCGAAGACAGTCCTCAGGGTACCAAGTGGAAGAAGCTGCGTTAGCGCCTCCGCGAACGGCCGCGCGGGCAGGCCACCGAGACGGAACGACTTGAACACGGATGCTTCGGATTTGAAACAGATGCTTCGGATCGCTACATGAGGTGTTACACCTCCATAACCGTGGGGTGATCTTTTTTTTTGTTTTTGGTTGTCTCGGCGTAAAGCCCCGATGCGCGTCCGTGCATTCGGAGCCGCAGTTCCCAAAAAATCCAGGCCTCCGCGAGGAGCTGTAACGCCGAACCAGGCGATCCGAAGCATCCGCCATTATTCGCAGCATCCGTGTTCAAGTCGTTGCTCTCGGTGGCCGTCCGAGCGTCAGTTAAGCCGTTGCGAGGGTGCCCTGACCGCGTCGCGGCGACATCGCGGCTATCAGAAGCCAAGGCTCGACGATCGCGTTCATTGTGATGTGGGCCCAGATGCACGGAGCGACAACTCGATCACTCGCGAGATAGACCACAGCGAGCAAGGCTCCGAGGACTCCGGTTGCGACCGCAGAGCCGACCGCAACGCGGAACTTTCCGGCGAAGACTCCCCAGACGCCGTGCACGGAGCCAAACAGCACCGCTGAAAAGAGGATTTGGCCGAGCGGGCCCGCGCCGTGATTGCTGATCCAGTCCATCGCGAGCCAGCGGAACCAGAACTCTTCCATCGTCCCCGAGAAAAACGCGAAGACGAGGGCGACCGCCTTCATTAGGGACCAGTCGAAGAGTCGCTCCCGCGCGAGTGGGAACGCCCGCATTGTGTACCAGCAGAAAATCGCCGTGACCAGAGCGGCGAGGATCCATCCTCGCAGAGGCGCGGGGTGAGGAGCGCCGAATCCAAGCAGGTGCGCAACCCCAGCCCAGCCTGATTTACCGGTCGGAAGAAACGAGAAGGGCCACAGATACAACGCCAGCGCACCGCCCATGAAAATCCAGGTGCGCTTCTTCGCGGTCGGGTCGAGGTCGGCGCGATTCGGGGTCATCAGTTCAGTCAAAGTACGCTCCGTCTGAGCGCCAACTTTCTACCGTGCGGTCGGGTTGACTCACCGGGCTAAGTTGGCTATTCTACTTGGCTTGCGATGAAAAATCGCTGTTTGTTGCTGACGTAGCTCAATTGGCAGAGCAGCTGATTTGTAATCAGCAGGTTGGGAGTTCGATTC
>JALYZH010000354.1 GCA_030948945.1 Gemmatimonadota bacterium
ATCAACCATCAAACACCGCTGGAGACCTCGCGGGTCCAATCTCCACTACGCAGGGGAGCGGCGCGAGTTCCGCGAGCCCGCAGGCGGGGACTCCGAACCCTAATCGAGTTCCCAACGAGATGGGACGGATCATGGTGCTCGAATATCACCTGATCACGGATCACAACGGAGATTACGCGCGCGAGCGCGGCCAGTACAGGAAAGATCTCGAGCTGCTGTACAATCGCGGATACCGTCCGGTGAACATGTCGGACGTTCTGGACAAGAAGCTCAATCTGCCGCGCGGATTGTCGCCGGTAGTCATGGTGTTCGACGACGCATCGCCCGAACAGTTTCGATACATCGACAACAACGGAAAGCTGGAGATCGATCCGACCAGCGGCATGGGGATCTGGCTCGATTTCAAGAAGACGCACCCCGACTGGAACAACAAGGCGGTCTACTGTCTCCTCTCCGGCGCGTCGGCGGGGCACAATTTCTTCGGCGATCGCGGTGTCCAGGGACAAAAATCGAACTGGCGCTTTCCGAAAGTGAAATGGCTCGCCGACAACGGATTCGAGCTGTGTGACCACACGCTCTGGCACGCGCAGCTGAGCAAATATCCCGACGCGGTCGTGCAGGAGCAGATCGCGCGCAACGCGCTGGCGATTGATTCAGCGGTGCCCGGATACAAGATCAGATCGATGGCGCTGCCGCAAGGCTTGTGGCCAAAGAACCGCGCGCTGGCGAGCAAGGGGAGCTGGACGAATCCCAAGACGGGCAAGACCGTGAGCTACGACTGGCCGGTCGTGTTCGAGGTCGCGGGTGGGCCGATGCGCAGTCCGTACGATCCGGCGTTCAACCCCGGCACGACGCCGCGCATCCAGGTCATCGGGAACGCGATCGAGTCCATGATCGATAAGCTCGAAAAGAGCGGAAACATGTACATCTCCGACGGCAATCCGTCCGTCGTCGCGCGGCCGGCTGCTGGTGCTTCCGTCACCGCAACTACACCCGGCGTTAAGCGATAGGCGCGCAGTTACTGGGTACATCTAGGGTCAGTCGGGCGGGGGTGTCCGCGCCCTCCTTCCCACTAGTTCCGTAAACTGCGCGCGGCGCTGTGCGCCGCGTGTTGGTCTGCGAGAGTAGCGCAGCATGCTCGCGCGACGAGGAGCGCGTGTGACCCAGCGATGTCCAGATGCCCTGTCGGTCTCGGGCGTCGCGGCTCCGCCGCGTCCGCGCGCTTAGGCGCGCGGAGATTCGGTGTGACGCGGATCTTGGCGCACCAGGCATCGTTATGCGCAGTGATGATCTCGACCCAGGGAGGCAAGCGAGACTTTCCGAAGACGCACACCACGATGCCTAGTTCGCTAAGGACTCCAACTCAGACCGCCGATCTACTGCGCGCCGGAGATACGGGATTACGATCGAGCCACCGACGATGAAGCGGCCGCTTTTTCATGCCTGCTTTCGAAGTTTTCCGAGTCAAAACTTCCACCCCTTCAATGTCGTGATCGCCTTCTCCAGCGCGCTCCTTTGATCGGCATGCTCGGCTCTCGCGAGAAGGTCCTCGTACGTCTCGATCGCCAGGTCGACGGCTTCGTAGTCGTGCTCGGCGCCGGCCAGGCTGGCGGCGTTGTCGGCGAGATTCGCCTTCGCCAGGTCGTCGAGCGGGAATCGCCTCGATACCTGCTGCCACCGCGCCACGCGCTCCCTTGGATTGGACTCGGCCAACGCCCACAGGTGCCACGCCGCTCGGTTGTCCGCGTCGGACGCGATCGCCCGCGACGCGAGATCGCCCACGACTTCGGGACCGGCCCCGATCAGCCAGTAGTGGTTGGCAAGCGCAACGAGCGCCTTCGCATCCTCGGGACGCTCCGCTACCGCGCGCTCGAGCGCAGGGAGCGGATCAACCAGCTCTTCGCTCGTTTGGGATCCGTGTGACTCAGTCATGTGTATTAAGTGTGTACGGCTTGGTCGTGAGTGTGAACAAAGATCCGGTTCAGTCGTCTAAACGCAAAGTTAACGGGCGGTCTTGACGCCGAAGATCCAGGGTGGAGATTCCCCGTACAGAGCCCTACCATTCAACTTGTTGCTGGACAATTCCGGCGATCGATAGTACCATTCTTGCACGAGCGCAGCTCTTGTAGCGCGCCATTCCAAACAGAATGAAGGTTCCGGATTTCGCGTGAGTTATGTCCGCGGTTGCCGTGAGCCATTCGAGTAGCACTTTTCTTCTCAGCCACACCACAACTGCATGAGCGAACCACGCCGACGTCCTTTTCGTCGCGGCCGGCGCAGCCGTCCGTCCGGCAACCAACCACTTTCTCCCGAATCCTACGGTGATGCCGATCCGTATCTGGAGCCAATGGATCCTTCCACACCAACACCCGACGCGGCACAGATTCCCGATGCGCGCGACAATATGACATCACCAGCCCTTCCATCTCCCGCTCCTTCACCGGCTCCCAATTCGAGCCCCGCGCCTGAGTCCTCTGCGGCGCCGAACTCCGAATCCGATTCGCCTCCGCCAGCCGCTCCTTCCGCTCCCGCAAATGGATCGGGCACCGGCGGCGCCTCACAGCAGTACAATCCGCAATCGATGGGCGGTGGACAGCAGCGCGATGGCAATCAGAACCGCCATCCCGGCGAGCGCGAACATCGTAACAACGGACGACGCGGCCGGAATCAGCGCGGCCGCGGCAGACAACGCCAGCAACAGCCGAACGCGCCACGTGGCGATCGCGGAGACCAGGGCCAGCGCGCACCAGCGGCTCCAGTCGTTCCCGATGGAGAAACCACAGGCTGGTTCGATCCGCAGCGCGAGGGTGGGTTCATCCGCCGAGCCGCGAACAGCTATCTCGCGGAGCCAGGGGATGCATATGTGCCGACGAACGTCATGCGGCAGTACATGCTGCGCCGCGGTGATCAGGTTCTCGGCACCACCGGCCACGATCATCGCAATCGCGTAGTCGTCGTCGACGTCAAGGAGATCAACGGGGCCAGTCCGGAGGAAGCAGCGCGCCGCCCGGATTTCGGATCCCTGATCGCGTCGTATCCGGAGCGGAAGCTCAAGCTGGAGACCGGAAAACCGGCCAAAAGCGGACCGGAGCTGACACGCCGGGCCATCGATCTCATCGCCCCCATTGGCTACGGCCAGCGAGCGCTCATCGTCGCCCCCGCACGCGCGGGAAAGACGATGCTTTTACAGGCGATCGTGGAAGGCGTGGCGATCAACCATCCGCAGGTAGCCCTCCTCGTTCTGCTCGTTGACGAGCGGCCCGAGGAAGTGAGCGAAATGATCACCTGGGGCTATGGCGAGGTTGTTGCCTCCAGCTTCGACATGCCCGCGGTCAGGCACACCGATGTCACCGAGATGGTGCTCGAGCGCGCACGCCGCCTAGTGGAGCTGGGAAAGGATGTCGTCATCGTGCTGGATTCAATTACACGCATGGCCCGCGCTTACAACACCGTCGAGCGCGGCACCGGCCGAACGCTATCGGGCGGACTCGATTCGTCCGCCATGGCGAAGCCCAAAGCCTTTTTCGGGTCCGCGCGCTCCGTGGCTCCGGAGCACGGCGGCGGATCACTCACCATCATCGCCACGGCGCTCGTCGAGACCGGGTCGCGGATGGACGATGTCATCTTCGAGGAGTTCAAGGGCACCGGCAACTGCGAGATCAAGCTTGATCGCTCGCTGTCCGAGAAACGGATCTTCCCCGCAATCGACGTCGCGACCAGCGGCACGCGTCGTGAAGACAAGCTCTTCCGTCCTGATCAATTAGAGCATGTCTATACTCTCAGACGCGGTCTACAACAAATGCCGTCCAGTTCGGCTATGGAATGGCTCATCAAGCGCATCGCGGCGACTCCCAGCAACGACGCGCTGCTGGAAGGGCTATAGACCGTCTCGCTCCCTGAGGACGCGCTTTTCACTAGTCCTCGCCGGGGCGCTCTTTCTCGCTCCGGCAGCAGTCAATTCCCAGCAGACACCGGAGCCAAGCCGGCCTGAGGTAGTCAATCTCACGCTCAAGGGCGTGAAGGTGATGAGGAAGGACGAGCTCCTTCAGAACATCTACACCACCGCCTCGTACTGCAACAGCTTCATCCTCAAGCCGTTCTGCTGGATCAGCAAGGCGAAGTACTTCTACACCAGGAAATATCTCGACCACAAGGAGCTCGAGCGCGATGTGCTGCGCATTCGGATCTTCTACTGGAAGCGCGGCTACCGCGAGACCGACGTTGACACAGCGGTAGTGTCACGGGGGAGCAACAAGGTCGGTGTCACTTTCACGATCAATGAAGGTCCCGCCACGGTCGTCTCGAACGTCATCGTCAATCAGGCGCCACGGCTGCTCTCGCAACGGGAGATCAACCGGAGCGTCTCGCTCGGCAAGGACGGCCCTCTCAACCTGATCAAGCTGGATTCGACGCGCTTTTTCCTGCAGACGAGCCTGTTCGACCAGGGATATGCCGACGCTGTCGTCGACACATCGGTCGTGATCGATTCGGCTTCACGCACCGCGGTGGTGAAGTTCACTCTCGATCCAAAGTATAAGACGACGGTCGAAGACATCGTCATCAACGGCAACGCCGACGTGAGCGACCGCACGATCAGGAAGTCTCTCACCTTCCACATCGGCGACGTCTTCCGCCGGTCGGAGATGCTGCGCAGCCAGCGAGCGCTGTACGAATCGAATCTGTTCCGACGCGCCGCAATCGAGCCGAGGCCGCCGATTGACATCGCGACACCGGATTCGGCGAAGGTGATCGTCGTCACCGTGCAGGAAGCGCCTCTGCGCGAGGCGCGAATGAGCGCGGGATTCAACACCGTCGATTTCTTCCAGGTAGAAGGACGATTCACGCATTACAACTTCCTTGGCGCCGCGCGACGACTCGACATTCAGGGCGCCGTCGGAAACCTTCTCGCCAGCTCGCTCAACGGGCGCGGGATATTCCACAACGCATCGCAGCCGGCGACCAGCAGCCTGTCGCGGTATTTCGTTCCCACCTACAACGCGAGCATCGACCTCCGGGAGCCGTGGTTCGGGTCACCCCACAATGAGCTGGCACTGAGCCTGTTCTCCCACAGGCGCAGCGCGCCTGGCATCTACATCGACCGCGGTTACGGGACGAGTCTCACCTTCACGCGTGATCTCCTCGAGCGAGCGCCGGCGAGCCTCAACTATCGTTTCGAGATCAGCAAGGTGGATGCAGGCGACGTCTACTTCTGCATCAACTACGGGGTCTGCGACGTGCCAACGCTCGAGGCCCTGCGCGGAAATCAGAAGCTCTCGCCTTTCGCGATTACTTCGTCGATCGATCGCACCAACGATCCATTCTCGCCGAACCAGGGCTTCCGCGCCTATGGAAGCGTGGAGCACGCGTCCGCGTTCACTGCCTCCGATTTCCGTTACAACCGGGCGACCGCCGATGGCGCCGCCTTCATGCAGGTGAGAAAACGGGGCGCGATCGGCGCACACGCGCGGGTTGGCTGGGTGAATTCCCTGGGGAGCACCTCACAGGCAGTCGGTGTTTCCGCGACGGTTGGTGATGGAATTCTGCACCCGAGAAAAAGGTTTTATGCCGGCGGCTCGCACTCGGTGCGCGGCTTTGGAGAGAATCAGCTCGGCCCGCGCGTTCTCACGATTCCCATCGCGACCCTTCAGTCGCACGACACCCTGAACGTGGCATGCACTTCCGGAACCGATGTCACGGCGTGCGATCCGAACGGCAACAATCTCAAGGATCGCGATTTTGTGCCGCGTCCGCTGGGCGGGAATTTCGTGGTCGAGGGGAGCGTCGAAGCCCGTTTTCCGGTCTGGCAGCAGCTGATTGGCGCGGTGTTCGTGGACGCCGGAATGGTGAGCCAGAGGACCACTCCCACCCTGCCCAAGCGGCGGGGCGCCGTAACACCGGGCTTTGGGGTAAGATACCGCTCACCTGTAGGCCCTATTCGTGCCGATATAGGGATCAACCCCGGGACGAGGGAGTCCCTGCCGGTTGTAACCGAGAATCTCGTGAATGGCCAGAAGACGCTCGTCACCTTACAGCAGCGCCGCGTTTACGCACCCACTAAAGGGGGCGGGATCCTCAACAAGCTGGTCCTTCACCTGTCCATCGGCGAAGCGTTCTAATGCCTAGGTGGCTGGTGCGCCTCCTCGCAGGAATCGCGGTGGTGGCGCTGCTACTGCTCGCAGCAACCTACATCGTCACGAACACCGATTGGGGACACGAGCGCGTGCGCCGCTACATCGTCGGGCTGCTTCAACGGAACAGTCACGGCATCATTCACGTC
>JALYZH010000356.1 GCA_030948945.1 Gemmatimonadota bacterium
AATTTCAGCCGCTCAATCAGGATCTGCGGACGAATGTCTGCGTCGTGGGCGCTGGAATCGCGGGTCTTACCACCGCTTACCTCCTCGCGCGCGCGGGCCGCGCGGTTGTGCTCGTTGATGATGGACCTATTGGAGGCGGAGAAACGAGTCGGACCACCGCTCATCTCACCGCCGCGCTGGACGATCGCTACTACAATATCGCCGCGATGCACGGCGAGGACGGCGCAAAGCTCGCCGCCGAGAGTCACATGTCGGCAATCCATCGCATCGAGACGATTGCCTCCATGGAGGACATCGACTGCGATTTTGAGCGTGTCGAAGGCTATCTCTTTCTAGGCGCCGACAGCCAACGAAAAGAACTCGAGCGCGAGCTCGAGGCGACCCATCGAGCCGGAATCAACGACACTCACATCGTCGATCGCATTCCGTTCAGCTTCTGGGACAGCGGACCCGCGCTTCTCTTTCCGCGACAGGCGACCTTTCATCCGCTTAAGTACCTGAAAGGCCTGGCACGCGCGATTCTCCGCGATGGAGGAAAGATCTACTCGGGAGTTCACGCCGAGAAGATCGTCGACGGCGAGCCGGCACGCGTCACGACGAGCGAAGGGTACGTGATCAGCGCCGACAACGTCGTGGTTTGTACGAATACTCCCGTCAACGACTGGCTGATCATTCACAGCAAGCAGGCTGCGTATCGCACCTACGTGATCGGTGCGCGCGTTCCGGTTGGCTCAGTACCTCATGGGTTGTACTGGGACACACTAGATCCTTATCACTACGTTCGCCTGCAACAGGCCGAAGACAGCTCCGGCAACGAGCTCGATTACGAGATTCTCATCGTCGGTGGCGAGGATCACAAGACTGGTCAGGCCAGCGATACGGCCGAGCGGTTTACACGTCTCGAGCAGTGGACACGGGAACGTTTCCCTATGATCGAACGCGTCGAGTACCGCTGGTCAGGCCAGGTGATGGAGCCGGTGGACTACATGGCGTACATCGGCAAGAACCCGGGTAGTGACGAGCACATCTACATCGCCACCGGTGACTCCGGAAACGGCATGACCCACGGGACCATCGCGGGAATCATTCTCAACGAGCTGGTGCAGGGGAGAAAGCACCCGTGGGCAAAGCTCTACGATCCATCCCGCGTCAGGCTTCGCGCGACTCCGGAGTACGTGAAGGAAAACCTGAACGTCGCCGAGCAGTACAAGGATTGGTTCACGACCGGAGATGTTGGTGATGTAGCCGCCATCAAGCCGGGCGAAGGCGCAATACTCGGTCGCGGTCGTGGCAAGATCGCAGTGTATCGCGATGAGCGCGGCAACATTCACCAGCGCTCGGCCGTCTGCACCCACCTTTTCTGTATCGTTCACTGGAACGATACAGAAAAGAGCTGGGACTGCCCCTGCCATGGATCGCGATTCGATCCCTATGGCAAGGTCGTCAACGGTCCCGCTATAGTCGGGCTTTCTCCTGTTGGATCGGAGCCGAAGAAGGAGGAGGGGACGCCGCAGAAGCGGAATAAGGGTGCAGCAAAGCGGTGACGCGGTGAGTCCTTCCGTCATCCACGAGAGAAATTGCTTTGTCGACCTGCTCCCCGTCGACCGTCAGCTTCGCCATCCCTCGCTGCAAGCCATCGGGGTTCTCAACAGTTATCACGTATGTCGATGATCTGAACCGGTATTCGACGGTGAATTCCTTCCAGCTCGCCGGAATGCACGGCTCTATGAATAGAAGTTCGCCCCGCTGCTGAAACCCGAGTATCGCCTCCAGGGCAGTTCTATACATCCAGCTGGCCGAGCCTGTGTACCACGTCCAGCCACCACGACCGAGATGTCCTTTGGCTGTGTACACGTCGGCCGCCACAACGTACGGTTCGACTTTGTAGATGTCCACCGCCTCTGGAGTATCGGCATGCGTGATCGGGTTGAGCATCTGGAACAATTCCAACGCTCGATTTCCGTCGCCTTGTAAGGCCGTTGCCAGCACCGCCCACAGAGCTGCGTGCGTGTACTGTGCTCCATTTTCCCGCACTCCGGGCAAGTATCCCTGGATGTAGCCGGGATCATGCGTCGTCTTGTCGAACGGTGGCGTCAGCAGCACGATGAGACGCGCGTCCTCCCGAACGAGATGCCTGTTGAGCGACTGCATCGCGATGCGCGCGCGCTCAGGATTTCCCGCGCCGGAAATGACGCTCCAGCTCTGCGCGATCGAGTCGATCTTGCATTCGTCGCTGGTACGCGAGCCAAGAGGTGATCCGTCATCGAAGTATGCACGGCGATACCACTCTCCGTCCCATGCCGATCGCTCCACTGCTTCAGCGTATTCGTCGGCCTTCGTAAGTAGCTCGTCACGTACGGCTGGATCATGCCTGTTCTCTGCGTGCACCGAAAACTTGCGAAGGGTGGCGATGAGGAACCAGGCGAGCCACACGCTCTCTCCCTTTCCTTCGATTCCCACCCGGTTCATTCCGTCGTTCCAGTCACCGCTGCCCATGAGCGGAAGTCCGTGCACGCCCTTCGTGCAGGCTCTTCTCAGCGCGCTGACGCAGTGGTCGTAGATGCTTCCGACTTCGGACGACACCTTCGGCAGATCGTAGATCTCGTGCTCGTCCGGATTGAGCTGGCGCATCGTGAGGTATGGAACCTCGACGTCGAAGATTCCACGGTCGCACGCGACGTTCACGTAATGGTCGATGACATAGGGGAGCCACACGAGATCATCGGAGAACCGTGTCCGCACTCCGCGACCGCTATGCGGATGCCACCAATGCTGTACGTCGCCTTCGACGAACTGCCGTGATGCCGCGCGAACGATATGCTCTCTCGCTATTTGTGGCTCCGAATAAACGAAGGCCATCACATCCTGCAGCTGATCTCGGAACCCGAAAGCGCCGCTCGACTGATAGAGCGCCGAGCGTGCCCACATTCTGCACGACAGCGCCTGGTATAAAGCCCAGCGATTCACCATTAGGTCGAACGTCGGCTCGGGAGTCTTCACCTTGATCGTTGCGAGTCTCTGTTCCCAGTTCTCGACGTTCTCGGCTACAGCGTGCTTTGCTTCCTTCGGCGCCCGATTGCGTGAGATGATCTCGCGTACGACGTCCTCGCCCTCGGCCGCGCCGAGCAGCATCACGATGTCACGGGACTCGCCCGGCTCGATCGTTATGCTCACCTGCATCGCGCAGCAAGGGTCGATCGTAGCGCCGATCGCTCCCGACAAACCTGCCCGCTCCAACGCCGCCGGACTTGATATCGTCCCGTTTCTTCCGAGGAATTCCCTGCGATCCGCAGTGTAGTACGCGACGCGTTCGCTGATCGAGGCGAACGCGACGGTGTCAGCGAACTCTGAGTCGAAATAGTTGCGAGCAAACATTGACTGGGTGTCTTCGTCAAAGCTCGTGCGCACCTGGTACTGCGTCTGCTCGCGGGAGACACCGAGCACCCACTCCAGGTACCACGTCAGCGTCAGCCTCTTTCGAGTAACTCCCTCGTTGCGAAGCGTCAGCACGCTGATCTTTACCGGATCCGTCTGATGCACGCCCAATCGCAGTGAGCTCGTCAGCCCCTTGTGGGTGTGATCGAATACCGAGTAGCCCGCACCGTGTCGCACCTTGTACGGAGTCGGCTCGCGGATGGGGCAGGGCGTCGCCGTCCAGAGATCTCCATTGGCATCATCGCGCAGGAACACGCAATCGCTCGACGGATCGCGCACGGGATCGTTGTGCCAGGGCGTAATCCGATAGAAGAAGCTGTTCCTCGCCCAGGTTACTCCACTCCCCCCTTCGCTCACGTAAAATCCGCCGGTCGGATTCCCCACCACGTTGATCCACGGTGCCGGCGGAAGATCGCCCGCCCTCAGGTGAATCTCGTACTCGCCTTCCTTGTTGAAGCCACCCAGGCCGTTGAACGACTGCAAACCCGTCCCGGGGTCCGGTGTGTTCGCGTGAATCGGAACCGTGCCGAGCGGCACGATGTCGCGATTCATGATCTCCAGCTTGGGAGGATACTTGTCCTCGACACCCGGGAATTCCAGGAAGTTTCCGAGTCCAAGTCCGTCGCAGTTGACCTGAACGCGAGCCATCGCCTTGAGGAGAGTGGTTTCTTCAGGCTTGAGCAGATCCGCGCGCCGGATGAACACGCCGCCAGGCCGATCGAGTAATCCTGCCTCGCTCGATGCCATCGTCGTCGCCAGTAGCTCGTCACTCAGCTCCTGCATGTAGCTCGCTGGGTGCACGTTGAGAATCACCAGATCGCAGGCGATTCCCTTCAGCCGCCAGTAATGGTGGGTTCTCAGTAGCTGGCGGATGCTTGGCATTCCCACCGGGCTCTCGATAGTGGCAAGGAGAATCGGCCAGTCGCCGGAAATGCCGAGCGACCACAACGCCTGCTGGCCGAGCTTGTTCTCCTCGACTGCGCTCTGGGCCGGACGGAATCCCGGATGCGGGAACATCAAGTGGCCCGCGAGATCCTGATACAGCGCCGCATCAGCAGGCGCGATTCCCAGATCGCGCAGCTCAGCCTGCGCCTGCGCCCACGAGAGATCGAGTGCGCGGCGAGCACTGTACGGATCGTGATACAGATCCGCGAGCTCGACCGCGCGTTCCTTGTTCTCGGCGATGAAAGTCGTATAGGCGACGTGTGCGGATGCGCCAGGCGGAATGCGGACGCGAACCCGCAACGAGAAAATTGGGTCGAGCACAGCGCCGACGGTTCCCGTCAGCTCAGCGCCCTCATCGAGAGCTTCGGCGTTTCTTACCGAACGACCCCGGCCGACGAACTTTGCGCGATCGGTTTCGCACGTGACGCTCCCCACGATTTCGGGTCCCACCGCGACGACATGTGCGCACCAAATCGCTGCTTCCGTGGATGACCGTGGACGCCTCGTCGCCAATAAAGCGGCGTTGGCCTCCAGAAATTCCGTCTGCACGAAAAGATTCTGGAATGCGGGGTGCGCCCGATCTGCCTCGGGAGGAGCCAGCACGACTTCCGAATAGCTTGTCAGCTCGATCTCCCTCGACTGCGGGGATCTATTCGTGAGAATTATCCGCCTGACTTCGGCTGCGTCGTCCGACGCGACCGCAATCTCCGTGACGGTGTCGATGTCGCCATCGCGTCGGATGAAAGTAATGCGATCACTGGCGAACAGAACTCGATACCACTGTGGCTCGGTCCCCGATGGTTGATGTGCCGTCGACCAGACGTGACCGGTGCTCAAGTCCTTCACGTAACACCACTGGCCGTAGTTGTCACGCGTCGAATCGTGACGCCAGCGGGTGACTGCAAGATTTCCGTAACGGCTGAACCCGCCGCCGGCGTTTGTGATCAGCACCGTGTATGGCACGTTGCCGAGTATTCCGACCACTGGCTGTGGAGTGTGCGGCGTCTCGATCTCGCGCACTGCCGGTTTCTCGGTTTCACTCGGGACGCGAGCAGCATCGGTTCCCGACACGTCCTGCATTACCAGGCGCCGCGGAATTCTCTCCTGCAGCACGAGCTCGGCCGATCGCACGAGCGGATCCGTGTGGAATCGACGCGGCCAGATCTGGCGGTTGAGCGCGTTGTTGAGGGCGACAATGCTCATTCCGATGTGGTGCGCCATGAAGGTGCACACGATCGTCTTCCTCGAGCCCGGCGAAGGCCGCGTGTAGTCCAGCGCATCGCGGAATCCGAACGGCCCCAGCGCGCCCTCTGCTTCGAGTGTAGCGAGATTTCTGAGAGCTTGCCTCGGCTCGACGATCATCGCCAGCACCGTCGCGTACGGGGCTACTACCAGCTCCTTGCTGAGACCACGCTTGAGCGCGAGATCCGGCACTCCAAAACCGCGATACTGATAGGTGTGCGACCTGTCGCGGACTGCATACGCGGACTCCGACACACCCCACGGTACTC
>JALYZH010000385.1 GCA_030948945.1 Gemmatimonadota bacterium
AAATCCCGCCCTTTCGATCTCTTCGCCCATCTCACTATCCGCCGAATACGTCGGGCCACCGGGGCCCGCCGGCCGCAAATTCGTCCGTTCCTCGGACGGATATCATATCCATGGCATGACGACGCCCAGGGAGTTGAAATGCAGGTTTCGACGGGCCTTGGCAACGCCAGCTTAGCGCCAAAAGACGGCGGGAGCTGAAATTCAAACTGACCCAATGCCCATATTTGTAATCGCACCGCCAATGAGAGTGTACCTTTACCTGTCCTATATGTGCGCATTGCCGGCGCATTAGCGCGCCAATCGAACCAACCTCGAGCCTACTCGGTGCGTCGCTGAACCTGCTCGAAATCGCTGTGGTGAGCCCGATACGGGGCCTTGAACCCGGCTGGTTCGACCTTGGCACGCTCTGGGCTATTGGCGTCAGTATGATCGTGCTGGCAACTTTCATGCGCGCCGATGTGGCTCAGCGCTAGAAAGCTAGCATATGTGGCGGTTCCGGGGTGGCCGTCATCACGTGTTGAGACTCTCAAATAAAGCTTTGATGAAGGTGTGGGATGGTCCGAACGGAAATGACGATCTCTGCCGCTTGGCTCGTAAATACCGATTCCGAAAATTCGGGCGATCTCGGATATGCTTCAAGAACTGAAGTCTCAGAATTTCGTCTTCACGAACCGTCCGCGCTTCGGGGAGATCACCGAACACCCGAAAATGGATTTCGCCGATTACGAGCGGCGTCTGACGTCGCTGCAGGGCGTGCTTCAGCTCATTCAGCAGGCGTATCTCGGAACCTCAGAGCGGGCGATCGTCGTGCTTGAGGGATGGGATACTGCCGGCAAGGGCGGCGTCGTTCGCCGGCTTGGCTTGGCCCTCGATCTCCGCAGTTTCAAAGTCCACCCGATCGCCGCGCCGGATGAGCACGAGCGCACCCAGCACTACCTCCAGCGCTTCTGGCGACGTTTGCCGGAGAGAAGGGCCAGATCGTCGCCTTTGACCGGTCCTGGTACGGCCGCGTGCTGGTGGAACGCGTAAGAGACGTTGCGACCGGTGAGGAATGGCGACGCGCCTATCGCGAAATCAACGAGTTCGAGCTCATGCTGGCCGACTCGGGTAGTCAAGCTGTTCCTGCATATCACGTCCGACGAGCAGATACGCCGCTTCCGCGATCGGCTCTTCGATCCAGTGAAGCGCTGGAAACTGTCCTATGAGGATTTCCGCAATCGCGCCAGCTGGTCGGACTACGAGACGGCAGTCGAGGACATGATGGAGGAAACCTCGACAAAATATGCGCCGTGGCACCTAATTCCGGCGAACAACAAGCCCTACGGGTGGATCGCCGCATTTCGCATCCTCGCGGACCGGCTGGGGAAAGATGTCTCGCTGGAGCCGCGCCCAATTGATCCTGATCTGCTTCAGGAGGCGAAGCGGGTGCTCAGCCTTTCCGCCTCGGATATCGAGCGCGCCTCTCACCCGGGCAACCGGAAGGCAACGTTGAAGCGAAACAACTCGAAGAGTTGATCACGCCCAAGCTACAGTTATGATGCGCCAAAATACGCAAACATCGCGGCCATCCACCACGTCGCCACTCGTCAGCGAAATGCCACGCGCCTGGCGGCTCATCGGACTAGTAAGGCCGCGACCACCGACGTCAAGACACCAATGGCAGCTCTTGGCGCGACTCGGACCTGCCGTAATGTCATCGCCATGGAATGGTAAGCGGACCTTGAGGAAGCCGTACTCACCAAGCTCGATTTGTGAGCACGCGCGCTAGTAAATGCGCCGGACGGGCGCACCCGTCAGTAAATTTCCGGCACCCCACTTTGAATCCAGCATCCGGCGAGGAGCCGCACCACGGCGATCTCCCTGTGCGTCGCGTCACGCCGGGCCCGCGCCGCCTGGCGACACGCTCACGCTCACGACCTGGCGGGAGCGCAATCGGTATTCCCTGCGAGAATTCTGGGCGCGTGCCCCCGCCGATGCCCTCGGCGTCAAACAGGAGCTCGAGAAGGCGCTGGCGCAGGACGGCAAGCCGACGCCATAACGCGACCGAACGAAAGGCCTGGTGACAGCTTGAACGAATCAGCGCAGGGCGAGACGCCGCACGTCGGAATATTTTGGGTGGTGCAAACGACGGAGGGCGAAGCGAGGCTGCTCGCCGCCGGTTGTCCGCTAGATCAAGCCGAGCCGTACGGCGATTGTCTAACCTACGGCCCGGGCCATTACGAAACCTGGGCGCAGTACCGCCGCGACCGGACTGTCGATCCCGCCCTGCGCGCCCTTGTGCGGTCCTACGAATACGAAGACTGGCCGCGCGGACGCATCGTCTTCGACCGGTCGCGTGATCAGTTCATCCTGTACGCCGACCGCAAGCTCATGGCGCCGGAAATGATCGCGCGCATCGAAACCCAATTTCATTTGCCGGCGGAGCGCACCGAGATCCAAAGCGACGGGCACTACCAGAGCACTGAGATACCGAATGGGCTAGGACGCCGAACGTGCTAAGGGCGCGCAGTGTGGCTGCGATCTCGTCGATCGCGGGTTTGATCTGTGCCGTCACGTCCGGCGCCTGAACAGTGGGCGCGATGTCCGAGCGCACAGTCAGCACCACATCCTGATTGCGCCGCCACAGGATGGGCTCTTCGAACTCATAATGAACCCGTGCGACCTGCGAGATGGGAACGGCCGCGCCCGAGCGCGTCGGGATAGTGAGATCCTCGAACGAGCCGAGCCCGAGCCGCTC
>JALYZH010000405.1 GCA_030948945.1 Gemmatimonadota bacterium
GTCCTGCACGAAGGGAACGCGATGCAGCTCCGCGTATCTTGCCAATGTCACGCGATCGATGTCGAGAAAGGGACGAACGATCTCTGATTCGGCGTAAAGCCCCGCCAGGCCGCGAGGCCCGGCGTCCCTCAGAATTCGCATGAACACAGTTTCGATCTGATCATCGAGGGTATGCGCCGTTACGACGGCGGAGCCTCTCTTGACCGCGACCTGTTTGAGGAAGTCCCAGCGACTGCGCCTCCACTCTTCTTCCCTGGTTCCAATCGTCGATGCGCGGCCGGTGACGCAGAGGAAGCCGGAGCGGAATGCCCGGCTGGCGACGAGCGCTGCCGCTCTTCCGGCTGCCTTGCCGGTGCCGTGGTCGAAGGTCGCAACGATTATGTGTCGTCGAGCGCGAGCAGGGAGCCGCGCTGCGGCAGCGAGGAGAACCATCGAGTCGAGTCCGCCAGACACCGCAATAACCGCGTGCGTACAGCTTTCGAGAGCGGACCCGACAGCGCTCTCAAGCTCCGACTCTTCAACCCCGACGGCTGCCATGATAGTTTTAATTTACCTATTCATGTAGGAGTTCCGCTTGGAGACGCACGGTCCGCTGGGCACGCTGTGGGTATCGTTCGGTCTGATCGCGTTTTACATCGCGCTGATCTGGCTTAACTCACTCCTCGGCATGTTCCTTACGCCCCTCTTCATCGTGCCAGGTACCTGGCTCCTCGATTGGCGGAACAAGCGGAAGGCCGCGCGCAGCGGGAAAGGAAGCCAGGAAAGCACCTACCAGGGATAGAGCGACTGGTAATAGGCTCGGTTGCGGAGAATCGTCCTCACGTAGTCCCGAGTCTCGACGAACGGAATCCGCTCCGTGAAGACTTCCGGATCACCGGCTCCGGTTTTGGTGGACCACTTCTGCACCCTTGATTCGCCCGCGTTGTAAGCGGCGAGCGCTTTGACGACTTCCGGATACTTTCGCATCAGCGCGCTCAGGTGGGTTGTACCCAGCTTGATGTTGGTCGCTGGCTCGTAAAGCATTTCGACGGTCCAGGGAGTGATACCCTTGGCGCTCGCCAGTGACCGGCCGACGTCGGGCATCAGCTGCATCAGGCCTCTCGCACCCACTGGCGAAGTAGCGAGGGGATTGAAGTTCGATTCCTGCCTGATGAGGGCAGCGACGAGCACCGGGTCGAGCCCATTCTCCTTCGAGCTGGAGATGAGCGTCTCCCGCTCGAGTACGGGGAAATAGAGGCGATAATTCGTAGGTGTTCCGCCGGTATCGTCGATGGCTCGCTTGCCGAGCGCTATCGAGCGCGACGCCTGATCGCTTCCCGCCAGGGCGGTCGCAGTGGCGAGGAGTCTGGCCGGATTCGCCAGTGCCTCTCTGAACAGCTTGTCGTTCTCGAAACCCGCTTCCACGTCCATCCCGACATCCTTCAAGGCCGCTACCCGGCCCATTGCACTGTCGACAGCTGCAACGCGAGGAGCCGAGGAAGCCGACGCGTCTCGCGTTACGAGGGTAGTGTCCAGCCGTTTGGCGGACATCACAGAGTAGTAGCTGAGTGGATCCTGTTTGATCACGGCCTGCCATCTCGCTCGGCTCTTGGCCTTGTCACCCAGCGCGCCATACGACCGTCCAGCCCAGTATCCGGCTGCAAGCGCCTCACTGCTGTTGGCGTCGCGGGCAACCAGTGAGTCAAACTGTGCGGCAGCGGATTTCCTGTCGCCCTGAATATAGGAGATCATCCCGGCGCGGAACCGCGCGTTAGTCGCATGCCGTCCGCTGGGAAATCGCTTGAGAAGTGCCTGCAACGCCTGGCGTGCATCCTGATCGCGATTGTCATCGGTAGCGAGGTCAGCGAGAAGGAGCAGGGCCGACGCGGAGCTGGTGTCGGTCGGATAGGCGGTCGTGATGCGACGCAGTACCGCGCGGCCCTCCTCGGTGTTTCCGAGAGCGATCTGCGCCCGAGCGGTTTGATACTGCGCGGCGGCAGCGAGCTTGGGAGGCGTCCGGATCTTGTCGAACTGCGCTGCGGCGTCCGCGAAACGTCTCAGCCGATACAGCGCCGATCCGTACGCGAAATTGTCGGTGGCGTCACCCAACCCCGAACGAAGCGCTTTTCCGTAACCCGTCACGGCGCGCTCGGGAATGCCAACTTTGGCTGCCGCTCTGGAGATGGTGAGGTCCTCGGCCGGCGTGGTCGTCGTGAAAACCTTGTCGAAGAGATCGATTGCCGCACGAGTGTCGGCAGAATTGCCGGATGTCGAAATGAACGACAGCAGATCACTCCGTGCCGCAGCCTTCGACGCCTCGTCCGCCGGAGGAGAGACGCGAAGACGAAGTGCATCGAGTCGCGCTCCGAGTGCGTTGTAGGCGCGAATGGCGCCAGCGAAATCACGGGTACGCTCGCGAGCAATTGCGTCCGTCCAGCGGATGCGGTCGCGCGACGCATCGGTGCGAAGCCTGGCGTAATAGGCGGCGCGTGCAGCGCTGTCGGCGGTGACGCCAGCTGCGCGCAGGTAAAGCCAGTCCGAAATCTGCGGCAGCTTCCCCGCGGCCTGCTCGTACATGGAGCGCGCCTGGTCGAGACTGTCAGCGCGATCTAGCTCACGAGCGCGGAGCACCAGCGTCCGGGCATCCGGCGCAAGGATGTGGCGCGTCATATCCCCCGCGAGAACCGCGGTCGAATCCCTTCTGCCGGGTTGTTGATTCTGACACGCGCTGGCCGAGACCATGAGTGCGACGAGTGGAAGGAACAGCTGAGTTATCGCCAACGTGTGTGATCTCCATCGAGCAGTTGATCTGCGTCTTTTGGCCCCCAGCTACCTGCCGGGTACGTCGGAAGCGAGGTGTCGGGATGGCTGTCCCAGTACTGCAGCACGGGATCGATGATCTCCCACGCCATCTCTACCTCATCGCTGCGCGTGAAGAGGGTCGGGTCCCCGATCATGCAGTCGAGCAGGAGCGTTTCGTACGCG
Organism: Gemmatimonadota bacterium; assembly: GCA_030948945.1. The sequence continues at coordinate 2,965 of JALYZH010000405.1, forward strand.
GGATGCGCGTCGTTTCCAAATGCTTCCGCGTAGGTGAAGTCCATGTCGACCGGAGTAATCTCCAGGCCGGGCGTCAGCTCGTGCATCGCACCCGGAGTCTTCACCTGGAAGCGCAAAGAGATTCCTTCGTTGGGCTGCACCCGCAGTGTCAGCAGGCTCGGAGCCATCTCTTCGACTGCTTTCTGACCGAAGAGGAGAAATGGAGGCGCTTTGAACTGCACCGCTATCTCCGAGACGCGGCGCTCCATTCTCTTTCCTGACCGCAGATAAAAAGGCACACCGGTCCAGCGCCAGTTGTCGATCGAGATGCGCATCGCGGCGAAGGTGGGTGTGGTAGACCCGGGGGCAACATCCGGCTCGCTCCGATAAGCGGGCACCGATTTGCCATCGACCGTACCGTCCGCATATTGCGCGCGGACCACGGCGGGCTCGCACTGCTGAATCAGCGGGCGTACCGAGTGAAGCACCTTCACCTTCTCATCTCGTACTG
>JALYZH010000017.1 GCA_030948945.1 Gemmatimonadota bacterium
TCCGAGAACCGCATCGCTCGGGAAAGCGGTGCTCTGGTCGCCGACCACTGGTCGGACGAACTAGATCGTGCGGCTAACAGCAGCATCGACAACGTCGTGCGCCGATGCGGACGCTGTCGCTCATAAACGGGTTGCTCCTCATTGACACGCTAAATACAGCACGATAGTTTTAGTGCACAACGCGATTGCGCAGATCGCAATGGCGTTGAAAAGTTGGGGCAAGCCGGCGGCACGACCGCCGATCTGCTTCTGGACAACGGCGTTCGAGGGGATTTCCTGATGAAGATCATTGCGACCCGCGCGGCCTGCGTGCTCGTGCTTCTCTTTCCTGCGCTCGTCGCTGCGCAGAATCAGCTTCCCAGCGATTTTCTTGGCATGACCGCCCTGGAATTGGGGCCCAACATCACCGGAGGCGCCGAGAACGATTTGGTGACGGGTCGCTTTCACCAAGGCCACTCAGCGGCCAGCGTCCGTCCAAACACGACATCGACTGCTGGGGAGCCTAGTGCCGCCGCTGCAGCAACGATCCCGCTCGTGAGCCCGCAGCGCGTCATCGGGGCAGGTGCAAGTGCGACGGGATTCGTAGGTCTGAGCCACTTCGACCAGCGATTTGCGGGAACTGGCAACTATGCGAACACGCAGTTTTCGCTCGAGCCGCCGGATCAGGGGCTATGTACCGGCAACGGTTTCGTGGTCGAAACGGTCAACAACGCGATTGCGGTGTACACCCCATCGGGCAAGCGGGTCGGCGGACCGAAGGCACTGAGTCAATTCTTCAATCTGGCACCGGAAATCATCCGTCCGACTGGCCCGTTCGGCCCAATCCTTTCGGATCCGCGTTGCTACTTCGATACCGCGACGAAGCGCTGGTTTGTCACCGAGCTCGAAATCGAGACGGATCCCACAACGGGCGCGCTTGCCTCGCGCTCGCATGTGTTGGTGGCGGTCAGTCTGGGCGCTGATCCGACCAGTGGTTGGTATGTCTTCTCTTTCGAGACGACCAGCGGAGCCGGTAGCGATCTCGGGCACCCGCACTGTCCCTGCTTTGGCGACCAGCCGCTCCTCGGTGCCGACGCGAACGGGATCTACGTCAGTACCAATGAGTTTCCGATTCGGGGCCCGGGCTTCAATGGCGCGCAGATCTATGCCATGTCCAAGGCAGCTTTGATTTCCGGTGTTCCCCCCACGGTTGTGCATTTCAATGTCGCAGGAACGGTTCCCGTCCCGCTGCCCGACCAGGCCAACGGAGGTGTTTGGTACACGATCCAGCCCGCCACTTCGCCGCACCTGCGGACCGGCGGGGAAGAAGGAGAGGCGCAGGGCATCGAATATTTCCTGAGCGCCTTGCAGTTCGGCCCCGCGGCGTTCGACAACCGCATCGCCGTCTGGGCATTGAGCAACACCGGGTCGCTGAACACCGTGACGCCCCGACTCAAGTTGCTGCATACGGTGATCTCCTCCGAGTCCTACGGCATGAGCAACGACTTCGCGGCCGTCCAGAAGCCCGGGCCGACGCCGCTTCGCGACGCGTTGGGTGACACAGATCCGCTCGAAAGGCTCAATGTCAATGACGATCGGATGAACCAGGTGGTGTTCGCGGATGGGGATCTGTGGGGTGGGGTCAACACGAACGTTGTGGTTGGTGGCATGACGCGGCAGGGCATCGCCTGGTTTTCGGTCACTCCCTCGCTCGACGATGGCGCTCTTTCGGCGAGGATTCATCGGCAGGGTTACGTTGCCGCCAGCAACGTAGACGTCCTTTTTCCATCGATAGGGGTCACCCAGAACGGCAACGCCGCGATGGGCTTTTCGTTGAGCGGGCCTGACTATTGGCCTTCGGCTGCCTATGCGAAGGTGGGGGATCGTGCCGCTGATATTCACGTTGTCGGTGTCGGCCGTGGGCCGGAAGACGGATTTACGGGTTACGCGGCCTATGGGGGAAACGGCGTGGCGCGTTGGGGCGACTACTCGGCGGCCGTCGCGGACGAGCGCGGAAACATCTGGCTCGCCGCCGAGTACATCGGGCAGACCTGCAGGTTTACCCAATTCAGCCTTGATACCACTTGCGGCGGGACTCGAAGCTTGCTGGCGAACTGGGGCACATTCATCACCAGGGTGCGAGTCCAGGAAGACGACTGACCCGGGGCCTGTGCCCGATCACGCTTGACCGCCCGAGCCCTTCTTATCACTGACGATGGCAGCGGAAGGCCGGGGTTGCCGATCGCGCGGCACGGATGCGTTCAGTCATTCGTTGACGCAGTGACTGTCCTCAGGACGGTCAGGTGTCCAGTCAGCTTCTGAGCGCTCAGCGCTGAGAGCTGACTGGGCACTCGTCGCGCGGCCCCGAGGCTCTCCAAGAGCCGAATGCCGAAGGGCACGCCGTCGACCAACTACTGGATTCCCGAATTGCAGACGATGTCCACACGTGTGAGCCGGTCCGCATCCACCCGCACGCTGCTCGCTTTGCATCGTGGGAACGGCGACGTTAGTGGACTAGCCTGAATCTGATAGTCACCCGCAGGAACTTGCAAGGTGAACCGGCCTTGTTCATCGGACGCTCCTTGCGCGACGACGTGACCCTTGCCATCGCTCAGCTGCAGCGCAGCGTTAGGCAATCGCGCGGCACTCGACACTCCCGGCTGCTGTGCTCCTGGTCGAGTCGGGGACACGCTCACGGTTCCTTCAATGCCGGTTTGCGCTGCCTGCGCAGCCGAGGCGACACCCCAGGGGATGGCGCCGATAAAGAAAACGAACCTGACGATGACTCGATGCGTTCGCATCATCATGATGAAGTACCTCCATTGCCTCATTGCCTCGACCAACCGCCCGCCGAACTAGTCGCCGAATCGAAGCATTCGGCGCACCCGCTCTGCTTTTATCCTCGGACGGGTTTGATCGAGCTTGGTTCACAGGCTGATGGGACCTCTGCGAATAGCTCGGCGCCCAGGGATCGCGCTGCATCGCGAACCAGTCGCGCGCTAGGGCTCGAGCGAATCGCGGGGCGCCAAACCCTTCACCACTCGCTCCTCGGCGGCCCATTCCGTCCGAACGGCAGTCTTGTTGTCCTTGCGCTTTTGACTCGGATCGACGCCTCCGGCAAGGGTCTGGCGTGCCTCTTCGGCCATTTGCGGGCAAGCGCAAGCCGGTCTCCGGATAGGTTCCCAGCGACCAGCTTTCGCTTGCCATGAAAGCTGTAGCTGAACCGCCAGACGTGCGCGCCGCCGTTGACGGAGAGACGCAGATAGACGCCGTCGCCATCGGAGATCCGCTTCCGCGGATCTTCCGCGCGGATGGCCTTGAGGGTCACGTCCGATCGTATGAGGTGCTTGCCACAGGAGCAACTTTCAGCGCCCCGAGGAGAAACTTCCTCAATCCGCGTTGAAGTTACTCCCAAAACGGCCAGAAATCACCGGAAGCAATGAGACCATCCGGGTAACAAAAAAGCCCTAGACGTTGATTCTCAAGGGCCTTTCGGATTTCATCGGACGTTCCGGAACGTCCTGCAATGTCGTGCTGGTGGCCAAGGGCGGAATCGAACCACCGACACGCGGATTTTCAGTCCGCTGCTCTACCAACTGAGCTACTTGGCCGTGAGCCGGCGATTATATCGGCGGCCCTGTGCGTGCCTTCCTCCCGGCGGCCTCGCGAGACACGAGGCTTAGACTTCAAGCCCATGCAGCGACGCTCGCTCCTGAGGTGGACGGCCGCGCTCGGCGCGCTCGCCACGGCGTCGATCCAGGCGGCCCAGCCGCCGGGTCGGGTCGAGCGCCTGGCCGGCCGGCTCTTCGATCGTCGCGAGCTCTGGGTTGAGTTCCCGCCCGCGTTGACCGCCGAGCTCGCGGCGATGGGCTGGGTCGAAGGCCGGAACCTGAGCGTGCAGTGGCGTGATGCCGATGGCGACCCAGCGCTGCTTCGCTCGCACGTCGAGGCGATTGTCGCCTCTGCACCCGACGCCATCGTCACCCGCGGCAGCCCGGCGACGCAAGCGTTGCAGCGCGCGACACGCTCGATCCCCATCCTACCGGCGTGGGCGATCCGATCGGCTCCGGATTCGCGAAAACCTACGTCGCACCCGGCGGCAGTATCACCGGCCTGTCTTGGGCGATCGTCGAGACCGCCGAGCAAC
>JALYZH010000021.1 GCA_030948945.1 Gemmatimonadota bacterium
ATCAGACCTTCAACACCAGGAGCGTTCACTTTCTCGAGAGACGTGGAGGCCGGTGGCAGGTCGTGGCCAACGCCGGACACACGCTCGATGATCCAGGGGTATTGGCATACATGGAGCGCGCGTGGAATGATGCGACGCTCAAGCACGATGCGAGCTGGGTCGACCGCAACTACGCCTTTGATGCGAGCGACATCAGCAGCAGAAACGGGTCAATCAAGACCAAGGCCGAGGCGCTGGCTGAGGCTCGGAACGACAAGGACACCTATCAGTCGCTGGATCTTTCAGATCTCAACATTCGGACGGACGGCAATGTCGGGGTCGTAACGGGAATCAATCGCGTCGTCGGTCGCGATGCGCAAGGCAAGCCGATGGACTTCCGCGTGCGCTTTTCAGACGTCTTCGTCAGGCGCGACGGCCGATGGCAGGTATGGTCGACGCAGGGAACACGAATTCCGTCGAACTAGCGACCGTATAGCTCAACTGCGCGGCTGCCGCTCCAGTGCGGATCTGTCCCACTTGCCAAGATCCGCGGCAGCCTCGTAGGTGCTTTGAAAAAACTCGATCAGCTCGCGCTCCGGCGACGCTGAAGTGCGCACCTTCTCGTACGGGAGAATCCACTCGCGCATCTGGGTGTGGTAATACGCGCTCGCGGGTTTGATCGGCGCCACGTCGCACCCTGCCGGCTCCGGATACGAATACGCGTAGAACGCCGGCTCGGCCACAAGCGATCCGACCGTTCCCGGCCACCACCCGGCGCTAATGCATTCGTGCGAATACGCCTCCCGTGTGATTCGGTCCGGGACGTTGGGAATCCCTCCCGGATGCGGAGGCGCCCGGCGTCCCGAGAAACGCGTGCAGGAGATGTCGAATCCTCCCCACCAGAAGTGCGATGGGCTCGATTTGCCCAGGAAACGCCCGCGAAATTCCTTGAGAGCACGATCTGCCTGAACGAGAGCCTGCCAGCAGCGCTGCGCCGCGTCACCGTCGTACGCTGCGTGTGCGCGGTCATCGGTAAACCGCACGGTGTCCGACATCTCGGATGGCACCGGCCAGATCCTCACATCGATGTCAAGAGAGCGCAGCACCGACATGTAGTCGGCGTAGAAGTCAGCGACCGAACGCGCCACTAACGGCACAATGCCGGTCTCGCCTTCGTTTGTTCGAATCAGCAGGGTGTGGTCGATGAAATCGAAATCGACTTCGAACGTATGTCCGCCGGTCGGGATCGGTGATGTAGTCAGCCCACGCGAGGTGACGTAGAGGGTGACCTGCCACCAATGATTCTGCATCGGCGCGAGCGCCAACCGCGTCTTGCCGACGATTTGCGCCCACCGGTGGAGCGTCGTTTGCGCATCCGACCACTCATCCAGCGTTAGTCGGGGCCAGGCCGCAATCGTGTTCGCCTGCTGCATGAGTAGCGTCCTCCGCACCTGAGGGTCGTGGAAGTGTCAGGCGCCTTGTTGTTTTATATATAATCCTAGGCGCAACCTTCGACCGCCAAATCTTCTGCAGGAGTGGTAGCCATGCCCACCAAACTCCCCACCCGTCAGCTCGGCACAACCGACATCAACATCACCCGCGTCGGGTTCGGCGCCTGGGCAATCGGCGGCGGGGGCTGGTCGTACGGATGGGGGCCGCAGGACGACGATCAGTCCATCGCCGCGATGAATCACGCGCTCGAGCTTGGCGTCAACTGGATCGACACCGCCGCGGTCTACGGGCTCGGCCACTCCGAAGAAGTCGTCGGCCGATTGCTCAAGCAGCGCAAGGGAGCCGATCATCCTTACGTGTTCACCAAGTGCGGGCTCGTCTGGGACCCGAAAGATCCGATGAAAGATCCGCGGCGTATCCTGACGCCCGAATCCATTCGTCGCGAGTGCGAGGCGTCCCTACGCCGGCTAGGCGTCGAGCGCATCGATCTCTACCAGTTTCACCGACCGGACGAAGACTCGGGAACTCCGCCCGAAGAATCCTGGCGGATGATGGTGCAGCTGCAGGACGAGGGAAAGGTTCGGGCGATCGGTGTTTCCAACTTCGATGTGTCACTGCTTCGCAAAATCGAGGTGATCCATCACGTCGACTCGCTCCAGCCGCCGTTCTCGCTCATCCGGCGCGAGGCCGCTGCCGCCGAAATCCCGTGGTGCCGTGCGAATCGCACCGGCGTGATCGTCTACAGTCCCATGCAGTCGGGAATTCTCACCGAGTCTTTCTCGGCGGATCGTGTAAGGAAAATGGCCCCCGACGACTGGCGCCTGCGCTCGGCCAATTTCCAGACGCCCAACCTGGAGCGAAATATCGCCCTTCGCGATGCGCTGATCCCCCTCGCGCGTCGCCACAACACGACGCCGTCGTCGATCGCGATTGCGTGGACGCTGGCGTGGCCGGGCGTCACAGGCGCGATCGTCGGTGCGAGATCCGCGGAGCAGGTCGACGGCTGGATTGGCGCCGCGACACTGACATTGTCAGCGACGGATCTCGACGAGATCGCACTCGTCATCGAGCGGACCGGCGCGGGTACCGGCCCAACTCGACCGGCGATGATCAGGAACGCGGACTCCCGCGACGAGACGAGCGCTCCGCTCGAAGCTCGATGAGTGGTCGAGTCAGTTAATGCTCTGCTGGACCCCGAAGAATGGGACCGAAGACGTCGGTGTCGACGTTAGCGCCGGTCAGCACGATGGCGACGGTGCGGCCGCGCATTGACTCCTTCTCCTGAATGAGGGCGGCGAGCGCTGCAGCTCCAGCGCCTTCCGCCACATTGTGGGTGTCGGAATAGAGATCGCGCATCGCCGACTTCACCTCGTTGTCAGTCACCTGAACCACGCGCTCCACTCCCCGGCGCGCGATTGCGAGCGCTAATTCATCGGGAGTCCTGCACGCCATGCCGTCGGCGATCTTCGTAGTCACTTCGTGAGAGATCGGCTCCCCCCGCTCGAATGACAGCGCAAAGGCGGGTGCCGCGGTGGAGACTACCGCAACGATTTTCGTGCGGCGTCCTAGAGTATCTCTCGCGGCAATTACACCGCACACACCGCTTCCCATTCCGACTGGAACGTAGACCGTGTCGATATCGGAAACAGCCTTGAACAGCTCGAGCGCGTACGTCCCCACCCCGCACACGAGCAAGGGATGGAAATTCGGGAACCGGTGCCATCCGCGTTTCTTCGCGATCTCGTCGGCGATCTCCGATGCCGCCTGGAAGTCGTGTCCTTCTTCGATGACCTCGACGCCGAGTGCGCGCATGGCGGCGTTCTTTTCGACGCTGTTACCGTGGGGGACGACAACCGCGGCGTGGACGCCGTATTTTCGCGCCGCGAATCCTATCGATTGGCCGTGGTTTCCGCGCGTCGACGAGATGACGCCGGCCGGCTTCCTACCTTCGCGAAGGAGGTGCTGAAGGTATACGAGACCACCGCGCACCTTGAATGCCCCTGTCGGCGCGTGGTTCTCGTGCTTGGTCCAGACAGTTGTCCCTACGCGCTCCTCGAGAAGCGGCCACCGGTACTGTGGAGTGGCCGGCATCGATTGATAAACGAGTGCAGCTGCGGACTCCAGTTCTGCGAGTGTGGGCTGACGCGCGGCGAGCTCGGTTCTTCTCAGTGCTGACCCTTTTCGTTGGCGGTTGGATATGGTACGGCCGGATAGGGGCCGATCTTCTCGACAGTATACTCACTCGCCCAGAAATCCGGAGGCCCATCGCTGTCCTGCACTTTGTGATTCGACGGCTTGAGACTCTTTAGATAGGCGGCGATTGCCCACAGATCCTGATCGGGCATGTGACGCCACGAGGGCCACGGCATCGGAATGGCGAGATAGTGAGGGTGCAGCGGAAAATTTCCCTGTCCGGGAACCGTCGATGTTATCTCGACGTCTGCCGTCTCCTCCGGCCGCAATCCATACCGCAGTGCGTTGAAGATCTGCCGCTCCGTGAAGCGCCCGGTTCCGGTAGCGTTGTCAGGGGTGAGATTCTTCGCGCGCGTGGTGAATGGCCCGATCTGGAAGAACTGTTGATCCAGAACTGGACTGCGAACGCCATCGAGCCATCCTAATGCCGCCGGATTCGATCCGCCGCCATGACAGTCGCCGCACGCGTGGCTGACCACGAGTGCTCGTCCGTGCAGTATCTGATCCTGCCTGAATTGCCCACTCTGCATGTTGCTTGTGAACGATGAGGACGACGGCGCCGCGCACGCGGCGAACAGAAGGATGGAGAAGAACAAACCGACACAACGGGAGGACTCGCTTGACCTTCGCATCGTACTTCCCTCCTTTGGGTTGCTATTGCCCTCTAAGATCCATCATGCATTGCACTTAAATCGCTACCGTCCCTTCTCCGTCGCTGCCGGAAACGGAGGTGCCGGGTAGGGTCCGATCTGGTCGGCGGTGTAGCGGCTCGCCCAAAAATCCGGGGGCCCGTCGCTGTCCTTTACCCTGTTGCTCACTGGCTTGACGCCTTGCTTCAGATAAGCGGCGATGGCCCACAAGTCCTGATCGCGCATGTGGCGAAAGGCGATCCACGGCATCGGCGGCGCGAGATATTTCGGATGCAGAGGAAAGTTGCCCTGCCCGGGGATTGTGGACGTGATCTCTGCATCTGGCGTCTCACCCGGGCGCAAGCCGTATCGGATCGCATTGAAGATCTGTCTCTCGCTGAACCGGCCGATCCCCGTCGCGTTATCCGGCGTGATGTTGCGAGGGCGAGTCTTGAAGGGTCCGATCTGAAACCCCTGGTCATCGGTGCGAATGCCGGCAAGCCATCCCTCAGTCCCCGGTGTTGGAACGCCACTGCTGTGACAATCGCCACAGCCGTGATTGAGGACGATGTAGCGTCCGAGCGCTATTTGCGCATCACTGCCCGTACCCGCCGAGATGGGCGCGCTGTTGGATACCCGCGGTGCGGGAGCCGTGCAAGCGACAGTGAGGAAGACGGCGGGAAAAAAGCTGAGGTGCCACGTTGACTTCGTCGACCGTTGCGTCACGTCCACGCTCCTTGCTCAGTGTTTTTATTTGACCTCGAGAACGCCCATCATGCCGTGATCTTCGTGGTCGAGGATGTGGCAGTGGAACATCCACTTCCCCGGATAGTCGTCGTACCGAACGATGATGCGGGCCGAGGTGTGCTTGGGGATGTTGAGCATGTCCTTCCAGGCGCGATAGGGCTCCGGTTTTCCATCGCGCTCCAGCACCTGGAACTGAAAGCCGTGCAGGTGGAATGGATGATCCATTCCGACGATGTTCTCGATCTCCCAGATCTCGGTGGCACCGACCGTTGTGCTCACGTCGACGCGGGCCATGTCCATCGTCTTGCCGTTGATGAGACCTTGTGAGAACACGATCGTGCGGACCGCGGTGGACTTCGTCGTATCGAGCGGCGTGATCTTGCGCAGCGTGCCTGGAATCGCGATCGGAGTCACTGGAGCTTCGTTCGTGGTCTGCAGGGTGAGCAAGTCACGCGGCGTGTCCCAGTCGTGCGGTCTCGTTTGCGGTGCGTAGCGGTCGTAGGGAAGATTCTGGAGTACGCTCTTTGCGCCCGGCGCGTCGGTGCCGCGGACGAGTACCTCGACACGTTCGCCGGTCGCGAGCACAATGTCTTTCTCTTCCACAGGCTTCTCGAACAATCCACCGTCGCTCCCTACGTGCAGCAGCGAGTGACCCGAGAGCGCGATACGATAGATACGTCCGGCGGATGCGTTGACGATCCGCCAACGCTGCACTTCTCCGCTCCGGATGGAGATCGTTGGCATCACGTGCCCGTTCACAAAAAGGACTGGGCCCTCCCGTCCGTTCTCTTCGTCGATGCCGCCGTGATGTGAGTGCGGCTCGGGAAAATCGATCGCGCCGTCCTGCAGGAATCGATTGTCGGAGAGAACGATCAGTTTCTCCGACATCGACGCGGGCAGCGGATCATCCGCGGCGCGAACGATGATTCCGCCGAAGAGTCCCTTCCCTATCGCGAAACCGGTGCGATGGTCGGGGTGAGGGTGATACCAGTAGGTGCCCGCCGTGCCCGGGCGAACGGTGAAGGAATAGTCGTGCGTCTCGCCTGGCGCGATGGGATGGAATGGGCTTCCGTCGGACTCGAACGGCAGGTGTATCCCGTGCCAGTGAACGGTAGTCGGCTCGGGAAGATTGTTCCGGAAGTGCACGATGACATGATCGCCTTCGCGCACATCAAGTGTCGGACCTGGCACTCGACCGTTGTAAGCGAATACCTCGCTCGTTACACCCGGCTGCAGGGAAAGCGTCGCGACCGCGGCGGTGATGCTCACCTCCACCGTCCTCGGCAACTTCGAGACGTTTACGAGAGCAGGAGGGCTCAGGTTGTCGTCCTTCGGGGGCTGACCCGCGCGCGAAGGAAGAGAGGATGCGCTATGCCGTTCGCGCAGTGGGGACTGGGCGACCAGGGAGCCGGACAGTGTCAGCAGCGTGAGCAGCGAACATCGGTAAATCATCCCCGCCTCCCGGAATGCAACGCGCGCCAATATTGGGAGACCAGGTCGGCATGGCAAGAGGGGGTTCGCAGAAGAGGGTCAATCCAGAAGTTGACTAATCACTCAAACGCGCGGAATTGAAGTGTGGGGAATGCATCGTGCGTTAACACCCGCATCCTACTTCCGGGAACGGCGCAATTGGAAGCAACACACGCGAGAGATTACGGGAAGCTGTTAAACAAGGTTCCCGAGGTCACCCTCGTATTCTGGATCCTCAAGATCCTGGCGACGACTGTCGGCGAAACCGCGGCAGACGTTCTGTCCACCACATTCAAGCTCGGTACGGTCGTCACATCCTATGTGATGGCCGTCCTCCTGCTGATTTCACTCGCGTTCCAGCTCCGGGCGAAACGGTATGTGCCGCCGATCTACTGGATCGTGGTCGTGTTCATCAGCGTCGTGGGGACCCTCATCTCGGACAATCTGGTCGACACCATGGGTGTCCCGCTGACGACGACTTCGCTGATCTTTTCGGCCGCCCTGATTGCGGTCTTCGTGTTCTGGTACTTGAGCGAGAAGACGTTGTCGGTTCACACCATCTACACGCTCGGAAGAGAGCTCTTTTACTGGGCCGCGATCCTGTTCACGTTTTCGCTGGGCACTTCCGCCGGAGACCTGCTGTCCGAGCGTCTCGGCCTGGGATATCCCCTGTCGGCTGCGATGTTCGCCGCGGGGATCGCCGTCATTTATCTCGCTTACCGCCTCAAGCTGTTCAATGAAGTGCTGGCCTTCTGGCTCGCCTACATTCTGACTCGTCCGCTAGGAGCGTCGATGGGCGACCTTCTTACTCAACCGAAGGACGCCGGCGGGCTCGGAATCGGCACGATCCCGGTCAGCGTGGTTTTTCTCCTGATTATTGTGGTGTTGGTGATTCGGGAGAACCGCGAGGAGAAGAAACGAATCGCGGCGGCTGCGGCCTAGGGTCGAGCCGGGATAGCTATAAACCTACCGGGAAAGTCCCGCGTCGCGCATTGGAACCGCCTGCTCAAACTGGCGTCGCGGTGACGGGGTGAGCCTGGCGGCCCTCATTACCGTGTCCCGGACAGAGGTTCGGATCCGCTCGAACTGTTTGCCTGCGATCCAGTCCACTGGCGCCATCCACGATCCGCCGCACGCGACGACATTCTTGAGCGCGAGATAGCTCTCGAAGTTGGAAGAGGTTAGGCCACCGCTCGGATTGAACTCTACGCCGACGAACGGTCCCGCCAACAGCTGCAGGAAAGCTAGCCCGCCCAGTGTCTCAATCGGCCACAACTTGAGCAGGTTCAGTCCCGACTCGAGCGCGGCCTCGATCTCGCTCGCCGTCGCCACACCCGGATAAACCGGAACGTCGTGCTCGAGACAGTAATCGACGACGGCGCGGTTGAATCCCGGGGACACGATGAAGTGTGCCCCCGCCTTTTTCGCCTGCTCAGCCTGCCTCATGTTGAGCACCGTGCCCGCGCCGGCGAACATCTCGGGCTGCTCCTGGGTGATCCGGCGCAGCGAGTCCAGAGCGGCGGGAGTCCGAAGCGTGATCTCGGCGATCGGCAAGCCACCGTCCAGCAGGGCGCTTGCGAGCGGCACCGCGTTTTCTGCGTCCTCGATCACGATCACTGGAATGATGCGCCAGCGCCGCAGCGCCTTCGTCATCATCGATTGCTGCACGTTCATGTCATCCCCAAAGGATCTGTCTTCTATAAGGATGCCTCTTCTTCACCCTGCTATAAAGTGTTAGCCTATTGACATTATGTCAATGTATTGACATCTTGTGTCGAGAGAGCATGGTTGTCCCACCAGAACAGACCCGTAGTGGAGCCCTGTAATGAAGAATCGAGGATTGGACCAGCTCGGACGACGCGAGCGGCAGATCATGGAGATCATCTATCGTCGAGGAAGCGCGAATGCGGCCGAAGTGCTGGCGGATCTGCCTGATCCACCGACCTACACGGCTGTGCGCGGGATGCTTCGACTCCTCGAGAGCAAAGGCCATCTCCGACACGAACAGGACGGTCCGCGCTACCTCTACTTCCCAACCGCTGATCCCGACCGCGTCAGCAAGTCAGCGGTGAAACATCTAGTCAGAACTTTTTTCGACAATTCCGCCAGCTCCGCCGTCGCAGCAATGGTCGGCATGTACGAGGATAGATGGAGCGACGAGGATCTCGACAACCTGGAAAAGCTCATTGAAAGAGCTCGCAGCAAAGGCGGCCCGTCATGACCCCGTTCGTTCTCGCGCTACTCGCCAAGCTGACTCTCATTCTCGTGCTCGGACTCGCGATCACCGCGACGTTGCGAAGCATCAGTCCTTCGCTTCGACACCTTATTCTGTTTGCAACCATCGTCAGCGGTCTGGTATTCCCGGTCGCGATGCTGGTCTCGCCACGCTGGAGCTTCGCCGTACTTCCCGTATCGTCCTCTCCGCTCGGCCGCGCGTTTGGCCTGGCTACGAATCAAAGAGCATCGGGTTTGTCCGCCGATGCGCGCGCGTCTAACGACGTCGGAAATGTCGCTCCATCCGGTTCGGCATTGAGCGCAGCAGTGGTCGACGCCGGCGAAGCTTCATCCAGCGTTCGCGCGACTTTCGCCGCTCTTCCGTTGCTTCCACTTCTCTGGGCGTTGGGGTTCCTCGCCGTAACAATGTGGCTGGCGATCGGCCGCTTCCGACTCCACCGAATCGCCGGCTCCTCGTGGCCACTCAATGGCGCTGACTGGACCAGCATTCTGGATGAAGAGCGCCGCGACGCCGGCGTCTCCAAGGCGGTGCTGCTTTGCTCCAGCTCGGTAGTCAGCACGCCCCTTACTTGGGGCTCGCGCGCTCCGGTAATTCTTCTTCCCGAAGACGCGCTCGATTGGCCGGAAGCGCATCGTCGCGTGGTGCTGCGACACGAGCTCGCGCACGTTGCACGCAATGATTCATTCGCTCAGCTCGTCGCCGGATTCATTTGTGCGCTCTACTGGTTTCACCCGCTCGTGTGGGTGGCGGAACGGCGGCTTCGGGCCGAATGCGAGCGCGCCTGCGACGACACCGTCGTGTCGCTCGGAACTCCGCCCGCCGAATACGCTGCGCACCTGCTGGAAGTCGCTCGCTCCGCCCGAGCCTTTGGCGCGCCTGGTTTTCTCTCGGTAGCGATGGCTCGGCCGTCGCAGCTCGAGGGACGGTTGCTCGCGGTGCTCAATGAGTCGCGTCGACGAGTGGCCCTTTCACGTGGCGCGCGTCCGGCCGCTGCGATATTGTCGGCACTCGTACTGTTGCCGCTCGCCGCGTTCCGTGCCGTTCCGAGATCGGATCCACAGGCGAAGGCGGTGGTCGCTGAATCGGAGCTTCCCGCAGACACGACGTTTCAGCTTTCAGCCCCCGCCCAGAACGGTGGCACGCTTACCCTCAATCTGAAGACCGGCGGCAGGGTCGTCATCCTCGGATGGGACAAGCCGCGGGTTTCTGTGCGGGCGGGTCTCGGTGGACGTGACTGGCGCGAAACCCGGGTGACCCTCGAGCGTACAGGCGACGGTGCGCGACTGGAAAGCCGCTACTCCGTTTCGAGGAACAATCAGAACTCGCGAAACGCGTTCGAGATCAACGTGCCGCGCAACTTCAACGTGAGTATCTCGTCGGCTGGTGGAGCGCTCACGATAACCGGTGTGAACGGCGTCTTTACCGGAGAGACCGGCGGTGGCGAGATCACCATCGACAGATCGAGTGGTCAGGCGCACCTCCAGACGGGTGGTGGAGATATCCAAGTCTCGAATTCGCATCTGAATGGAAACGTCAGCACCGGTGGCGGCGTGGTGAGGATGGAAAACGTCACCGGCAATTTGAATGGAGCAACTGGAAGTGGACCCGTCGGCTACATAGGAAAGAGCGGCGGCGTGAGCTACATAGGAGTCGATACCAGCGGAAAGACTCTTGGCATTGGTGGGGGCATCGGGAGTGGGGTTACAACGACGACCACGTACACCGATGATAGCGTTGGGGATGAGGCCAGCTTTGGGGCAAGCGGAGTGAGAATGAGCTCTGGGGGCGGCGCGATCTTCCTGCCCGTCGCACCGAACGGTGCACACGTGACGACAGGCGGCGGCGCAGTTAGGGTCGGCCCATCCGGCGGAGAAGTCTACGCGTCGACCGGAGGCGGTCCGATCGACATCGGCCCGGCGACCGGATCAGTGTATGCGCACACGGGAGCCGGAAACGTGACGATCGAGGTGACTGGTGCTGGAACACACACGGTCAATGTGACATCCGGCAAAGGTCAGGTCGCTCTCGTCCTGCCGCCTGATCTCAACGCGACCTTGGATCTCGAGACAGCGTACACCGACAACCTCGGCCACAAGACGAACATCGTGGGCGACTGGCCGGTTCAGACCACCGAAACGCCCAATTGGGACAGCAGCCAGGGCACGCCTCGCCGATACATACGCGCGCGGCAGAACATCGGTCGCGGTGGTGGCGTCATTCGAGTGCGCACAGTAAATGGGAACATCGTTCTGACCCGCGGTCGCTAGCCGGTTGTCGTAGCGCCACAAGTGCGAGCACCTTGCTCCGGAAACCGGGCTGATCCAGTTTTTTCTGGCTCAGACGGTCCAACCCGACGAGGAGGTGCGGAATGAGAAGCACACGCCGAATGCAGCTCGCGCTCGCAATGGGAACGCTTTCGCTGGGAGCATGCGCCACGACGACAGTGAATCAGGTGAGCGAAGAGCAAGCCATCCGAAACGGGTACATCGGCTTTCAGAGCGCCGCCTCCGCTCATGACGCTGACAGGATTGCCAGCGTCCTCGGCAGCCCGACGTAGAAAGCGATGCAATCCGAGCGGCGGATACGCTCGATCGACGTCGCGCGCGGAGTCGCGATGGTCCTGATGGCCATCGATCACGTGCGCGTCTACGCTGGAGTTCCCCCGGGCGGCCCGAGGCCAGGCGTTTTCCTCACTCGCTGGATCACCAATTTCGTCGCGCCAGCATTTGCCTTTCTCTCCGGTACGTCGGCATTCATGCTTGGCCGCAAACTGGGCGATCGCGGCGCACTGGCGCGATACCTCGTGACCCGCGGCCTGGTGCTGGTGCTGCTCGAGCTCACAGTAATTCGCATCGCCTGGACCTTCAACTTCGACTTCGGCCATTACCTGCTGGCGGGCGTCATCTGGATGCTCGGATGGTGCATGGTGCTGCTCGCAGCGCTCATCTGGTTGCCGATTCCCGCTATTGGTGCGTTCGGTGTGGTGGTGATCGCCCTTCACAACCTGATGGACTTCGTGGCACCAGCGACAAGCACCGCCCTCTTGGGAGGCTCGCTTAGCTGGCTCTGGCAGATTCTCTACTTTGGTGGGCCGATACAACTCGGGCAAAACGGCCCGACGCTGATGGTGCTCTACTCGATTGTGCCGTGGATTGGCGTAATGGCGGCCGGCTACGCATTTGGTGCGGTGTTGACGCTCGAGCCACGTCGCCGCGACAGGATGTGCATCGCGCTCGGCGCGTCCGCCATCCTGCTCTTCCTGCTACTGCGCACGATCGACATCTACGGGGATCCCAGGCACTGGCATGTCACACAACCAACGCCGATGCCGGTCCTGTTTCGCTTCATCAACACCACCAAGTATCCTGCTTCGCTACAGTTTCTGCTGATGACGCTCGGGCCCGTGATTCTCCTGTTGCCGCTGGCGGAACGGGCACGCGGCAGGATCGGGGAGATATTTGCGACGTTCGGCCGAGTGCCGATGTTCTACTATCTACTGCACATTCCGACGATCCACCTCGCGGCGGTACTCGTTTCGCTGGCGCGCGAGGGAAGAATAAATCCGTGGCTGTTCGCAAATCATCCGATGATGAACCCGCCGCCCCCGGACGGATACACCTGGAGGCTCTCGCTGCTCTATGCGGTATTCGTCGTCGTGATCGCGGTACTGTATTGGCCGTGCCGGTGGTACGCGCGACGGAAAGCCACGGATCCCAGGCCGTGGATGCGGTACATCTAGGGAACGGACGTTCTACGGCAGTGAGCTACCAGCATCGGTCAGCTGGCAGCTCACCACTCGTTCAGTTGCAGTTCTTGTAGTTACTTCGCCAGCTCCGCCGTGGCCACCGCGCCGTTCATCTCCGGAATGATGGTCGACATCTTCACCACTCGACGCGCAGCCTTGTCCACCCACATCGTCGAGGTTTCACCTGTGCCACCATCCGCGGGCGAGATCGTGACCTTCCACGCATCGAACGTCCCCGCCGGCACCGTAACCGACTCGCTGCCCGCGACCTTGAGCTGACGCAGCTTCACCTTCTGCGACATCAGATCGAAGTTGCGGTACGTAGTGCTGTAGCCGTCAGCGAGTGGGAGCGCCGCGATCACCTGCCTGGCACCCGCGCCATCGGCGAAGAGGGCGCCGCCGAGGTCACCGGCGATCGGCCGCTCCTGCCCGTTCATCGTCATCTTGCCCGCGGCCTTGTTGTCGGCGAACGCGACGTCGATCACGGCCGGTCCCTGATGAATGGTCCGCTTCCGCAGCAGAAGCGTTCCCTTGTCGAGCGTCGCTACATCGCTGATCGTCCCCATCGGCATAGCAGTCGTCTCGGTCACGACCCACGAGCCGTTCTCATCCTTTACCGTGCTCGAAAGATCCATGGGGATCGTCTGCCCGCCCGCTTCCAGGCGCGCCTTGTAACTGACCGTTCCCGGGGCGAGATCTACCGCGGGCTTCGGCGCGCTCGCTGACACTTCGACTTTCTTCGTCAGCTTGACGGTCTTGGGATCGACCGTCAGCACCGCCATCCGCTCGGTGATCGCCGGCGTCAGGCTCTCCTGGTACCGTCCGCCCAGGTGTTTCGCGAAAAACTTCTCGGCCGATGAGAAGAGCACGAGGTTGTTGATGGGCCGAGCAAAGCCGTGACCCTCGTCGGGGGCAAGGATGTACTCGACCGGGAATCCACGATCACGCAGCGCGATGACGAGTTGCTCGCTCTCCGCGCGGTTGACTCTCGGATCGTTGGCGCCCTGAACGATGAGCAATGGCGCCACGATCTTGTTGGCGGAATTGAGCGGTGACTGTCTCTCCAGCTGGGCACGACCTTCCGGAGTGTTCGGATTTCCCATCCGCTCGTGGAAGATGATCCGGCCCGCTTCCCAGTACGGCGGAATGGAGTTGAGCAGAGTGATGAGGTTGGACGGGCCTACTATAGATACGCCTGCCGCGTAGACGTCCGGAGTGAAGGCGAGCGCGGCGAGAGTTGCATAGCCGCCGTAGGATCCGCCCATGATG
Source organism: Gemmatimonadota bacterium (assembly GCA_030948945.1). The sequence continues at coordinate 13,721 of JALYZH010000021.1, forward strand.
CCGACACGCTTGGGATCGGCAATGCCCTGCGCGACCATGTACTTGACGCCATTGGTGAGGTCGTCCTGCATCTTCTGGCCCCACTCGTTGTTGCCGGCGTTGAGGAATTTCTTGCCGTATCCGGTGGAGCTTCTGAAGTTCGGCTGGAGCACCGCGTAGCCGCGGTTGGCGAGGAACTGCGGGATCGCGCTGTATCCCCAGCTGTCGCGCGCCCAAGGCCCACCATGCGGGAAGACGATGAGCGGAAGATTCTTTGCCGCGACCCCAACTGGAAGGGTGAGATACGCCGGGATCGTCAGGCCGTCGGTGGAGGTGTAGCTGATTGCCTTCTGCGGAGCCAGCGCTTCACGCGGCAGCTTGTCGTAGGTCCGGTACTGAAAGGTGAGCTTCTTCGTGTTGCGATCGAACAGGTATCGCTCGCTCGGCTCCCTGTCGCTGGAGGCGACGATCATCCACAGACGTTCGTCGGTTGTGTGAGAAGCCGGAGTGATCTCTTTTCCGGGCAGCTTGCTCTGGAGAAGCTTGTAGTCCGCTTCCCAGGCCTTGTCCTTCCAGTAGATGCGATTGCGCTCGTCATCGTACGACGTCGCAATCAGTTGGTCCGTGATGTCGGAGAAGGTGGCGTTGCCGAAGTCGACCCGGTTGAGTGGATCGGACTCGACGACCTGCTCCGTCTTGCTGGCGGGATCGAACAGAACGAGGCGCGTCAGGTCCGTGTTGCCCTTGTTCGTCTCCATGTAAACCTTGCTGTTGTCCTTGCTGAAGCGATCTGTGCCGCAGGACTCGAACACGTTGCATGAATAGACCTGGGTGAAACCGTTCGGATCGACGCGAAGGATTTCGGTGTCGCCCTTGTCGGTGGTGCGGACGGCGAGGCGCAGGTTGCCGGCGTTGTCGAATACCCAACCAGCGATGCGCTCGGTGTTCTGGCGCATAAGCGTCTTCTCACCCGTCGAGATACGGACGCGATAGAGATCGTGCCACGCCTTGTCCCGATCGTTGAGTCCGACGTAGATGATATCCGGATCGTTTTTCGGGACCGAGTAGATCGCCGCTCGAACGCCCTTGGCGGCGGTGAGGTTGCGCGCGGGTGGGATTTCCTGACCAGCGGCGGGCGAAGAACTCGGATCTACGGCGTAGACATTGAAGTTCTCGTCGCCGAGCTGGTCCTGGGCGTAAAGGATGTACTTCCCATCTCGGCTCCAGAAATACTGGGTGACCGGACGCTTGGTGTCGTTGGTTATGAGCTTGGCGGCGGTATATGGATCGTTGATGCGCTTGACCCAGATATTCCGCGTCTCCTTGTAAGGCTTGAGGAAAGAGATGTAGCGGCCATCGGGTGAGAGCTGCGCGCCTGATATCTCGGGATTCCCGAAGAACAGCTCGCGATCGAGGAGCGGGGGAAGCTTCCCGTTCTGGGCGGAAAGCGCCTGGGGTGCACTGACTGCAATCGCGAGTGCGAGTGCCCAGCGACGACTAATAAGGGTGTCTTTCATATACCTCTGAATCGTGGAGTTGGAGGAGGGCCTACAAGATAGGAACAAACGTCTGAAAACGCTCGATAAATCTTGGAACGCGGATGCTTCGGATTTGAGACCGATACTTCGGATCGCTCCCTGCTTACGGGACGAGGTGAAAGATCGATTCAACGGACTTCCCGAGCGCCTTGGCGATCCGAAGGGCCAGGATGGTCGACGGGATGAAAATGCCATTCTCGACGGTGTTGATGGTCTTACATGCCGTCAACAGAGAATTTCGTGAGAGCCTGAAGTGCCTCGGGCCGGCTACCGAGACGGAAGGTTCATCCGGATTCTGCGGATTGACCTGATTCCTCGGATCGCTCCGAATGGCGCGACGTCTCCATCACGCGAGCCGTGATTTTTTTCTTTTGTTCGTCTCGGGGTATGGATCACATCGCGTGTGGAGCATCCCGAGCGGCAGTTCCCAAAAAATCCCGGGCCGGCGAGAAGGACTGTAGACGCCACCTGGAGCGATCAGCGTCATCCGGAAAATCCGCTCAATCCGGATGAACCTTCCGTCTCGATAGCCGGCCCGAGGCATTTCTTACCGGACATAACAGCGTGATCACGGATGCTTCGGATTGGAGCTGATGCTTCGGATTTGGATCGCGTAGGATGACGCCTCATCAGCGGAACTGTTGGCTCTGTTTCGCCGCTTCGGTGTATCAGCTGATAGGGAATCCTTCTCTCAATCTCTGGCTACAGTCCGACGAGCGCCGCCGATGCAATATCCTCACACCAGTCTCGAATCGATTCGCCGCGACATCGCGGAGCGCCTGAGGCCTACGTGCGCGAATATGCCGGATGAAGAGTTCGACAAAATGGTGGCGCGGATGGCGCTAATCGAGTGGAAGCACCTGAACGACTCGACTCCCACCAGCCAGATGATCTCCCACTAGATTCGCGGTATTGCTCCAGGCGGAGGAATCTGTCACGCCATGGAGAACAATCCGGAGCATCTGTTCCAGATCCGAACCATCCGTGTTAAGCAGTTCACTTCACATCATAGGCAGTAGTCGTCTGGTGCTGAAGATACTTGTCGAACCAGCCGACGATGTGCCTCAGCCGCTCCACCCGATGCCACGGCTTCCCCGAGCGCGAGAGCTCGTGGGTCTCCTCCGGGAATCGCACCATCACAGTCGGCTTGTGCAGGTACTTGAGCGCGCGGAACATCTGCTCGCCACCCATGGCCGGTGGGGTCCGCATGTCCGACTCCCCTTCGATCAACATCAGCGGCGTCGTCACATTGGCGACGTAGGTGATCGGCGACAGCTCGGCAAACTGTTTCGAATTCTCCCACGGCGATCCTGAAAACCAGGTCGGATGGAAGAGAGTGAAATCGGCCGAGTACCAGAAGCCGGACCAGTCGGCGATGGAGCGCTGCGAGGCGGCGGCGGCGAAGCGATTGGTGTGCGTCACGATCCAGTTGGTGAGGACTCCGCCACCACTTCCGCCCGTTACCGCCATCCGTGTCGAATCGACGTATCCGCGTTTCAGAACTTCATCGACACCCGCCATAAGGTCCTTGTAGTCGTCGCCCGGATAGTGGAACTGAATAATGTTGGCGAAGTCCTGCCCGTACGACGTGCTGCCGCGCGGGTTGGTGTACAGCACGACGTAGCCCTTCGCAGCCATCCAGTCGAACTCGTGGGTGAAGGTGAAGCCATAAGCGGCGTTCGGTCCGCCATGAATCTCAAGAATGAGCGGATACTTCTTCGACGCGTCGAAGCCCGGCGGCTTGAGGATCCAACCCTGAATGCGCTTCCCGTCGAAGCTCTTGTACCAGAATTCTTCGGGCGCGCCCACGTCGAGCGTGCTGAACAGCGCCTCGTTGACCCGAGTGATCTGCCTCGGCGCCGCTCGTGACATGCCGGCATCTACGACGAACAAGTCGCCGATGTTGACCGGCGTCGAGATGAGGGTCGCTATCTTTGATCCATCGGCGCTGGCGGTGTAGGCGACCACGTCGTGATCGCCAGTCGTAACTGAATCGACCCTCCCATCAGATGAAGAAAAGCGCTTCAGATTCGCGCGGCCGTTCTCGCTGGTCACCACGACCAGGCTCTTGGCATCGCGACTCCATATGATCCCGCTGCCCGCACCTGCGCGTGGTGGATGCTGATCGGCGGTGAGCCCGCCTTCGACGTCGAAGTCATAGCCGGCGGTGAGATTTTGAGGCTGAGATCCGGGAGTCGCATCAACCACAAAAAGGTCGCTCTGATCGAAAAAGCGGAGCGGCTTCGCATTCACTGATCCGGTGAATGCGATTCGTCTGCCATCAGGTGAAGGCGCGATGCTGCCGATTTGCCCATCGATGCTCGCAACCTTTACAATAGCGCCGCCATTCGCCGGAACGGAATACAGCTCCTCACCAGTCGTCTCGTAATACGGCTCCAGGTGCCGGTCGGATGTGAAATAAAGGCGCGAGCCATCCGGAGCCCAGGCTGGTACGCCTTCGTCGAAATTGCCGAAAGTGATCTGCTTCAGAGTCGGAAGCGCTCCGGTGGGACCGATGGAGGCAGGAACCGTCCAGATGTGGGAGTGCGCCGACACGTCGGTGTAGCCGCCGCCATTCCATCGATATTGGGCGCGGGTGATGACGCGGACATCGCTGACGTGTTTCTTTTGGGCAGTATCAGCGGCCCGCTTTGCTGAGTCGGCTTTTGCTGGCGACGACGATGTGTCCGGCGTCGAGGTGAACGCGATCGTGCGCCCGTCTGGGGACCACACCGGAGACGACGCGCCCTTCGCAGCATTGGTCAGCGCGCGGGCTTCACCACCGTCCATCGAGATCAGATATATCTGCGCCTGCTGGGATTTTCCGTCCACCGGCTCCGGCGTCCTGACGAAGGCAATCTCTCTTCCGTTCGGCGACCACCGCGGCGACTTGTCGTTCCGACCGGATGTGAGAGGACGCGGGGGTGCACTACCATCCGCGGGGACCGCGAAGATCTGCGTCTCGTACCGGTCCTTGTCCTCGTTCACGTTCACCCGCACGAAGACGACCTGCGATCCGTTGGGGGAGATCTGCGGATCCGCGGCCCAAACGAACTTGAACAGATCCGTCTCGGTGATCGGCCGCCGGTCGGATGCGGGGTCCGCGGCTGGAGCAGCGGCGAGAAAAACGGCGGGAAGAAAGATCGAATACCAGCGCAGGCGAATCATTCTGACATCCTCGGTTGGGCAATGACCACGCTAATCGAACGGAAGCGAATGAAAGATCGGTGTGTCGCGTTCCACCGTACAGGTCTGGACTTCGCATCGTCCCGCAACCATTCTGAGAACATGCGCCCATTCTCTCGGACACACTCAGTAATCGCACTGGCCATCGGACTGGTCGCAACGCCGGCGATCGCCCAGAAACCATTCCCAGCGGCGACTCGCACTGCGATCGAGGACGCGCTCGGCCGGAAGGGCACTCCCAATCCTGGTGGCGTGCTGAAATTCGCTCTTCCCCGCACCGATCTTCAGGTCGTGTTGAGCGGAGTCACGCTCAAGCCCGCACTAGCTCTCGGATCGTGGGTCGCGTTTCAGCGGATTTCGGATCACGCTGAGGTGATGGGTGATCTCGTGCTGCTGGAGAGCGAAGTCGCGGAGGTGATGGGCAGCCTCCAACAGAACGGCGTCGAGCAGACGGCGCTGCACAATCACCTCCTCGGCGAATCGCCGCGCGTGATGTACATGCACATCCACGCCATCGGCAACCCCGCGAGAATCGCCCGGGCGATACGAACGGCGCTCGAGTTCAGCGGAACTCCGCTCACCGTGCCGGCCACGCCGGCTGCGCCGACTGCTCCGGTATCCGCGGCAGGGGTCCCAGCGCCGCCCCCGCTCGTTCTCGACACGGCCGCTGTGGCCAACGCGCTCGGTGTGCACGGGAAGATGAACGGCAACGTATATCAGCTGAGCATCCCGCGCCGCGAGAAAATCAAGGATGACAAGCGCGAGATCCCCTCGTCGATGGGCATCTCGACCGCGATCAACTTTCAACCCACCGGCGTCGGCAAGGCTGTAGTGACCGGAGATTTCGTCCTGTTGGGACGCGAAGTGAGTCCGGTACTATGGGCGCTCAACGAAAACGGGATCAGTGTGACTGGGATCCACAGCCACATGTTGAGCGAGCTGCCGCGCCTGTTTTTCATGCATTTCTGGGGGAACGACGACGCGTTGAAGCTTGCCCGCGGCCTACGTGCTGCGCTGGACCGGACGGCATCGAAGAGATAGGTGCTGAAACTCCCAACCAATTGGGCCAGTAAGGTATCCAATCACGGGTAAGCAGGAATCACCCGACCCCGTCCAGACTGGGTATCCCAATGATTGGTGTAGTCGCGCTCCTCGGACTCGCGCTGAGTCTTCAGGTTCCCCAAAACGTAGCTGCGCCCGCGCGCGTCGATGGGCGGGCCTCCGCTTCATCCCGGGTCAGCCCACCGACAGACACCAGCGCGACCGCCATCCGTGCGGACGCGGCGCCGGTGATCGACGGCCGAGACGAGGATCAGGTCTGGCGCGACGCTCCGCCCATCACAGCGTTCAGGGAGTGGCGTCCAACCGAGGATAAGGCTCCGCGCTTCAAGACCGAAGCGAAGATCGCTTACGACGCGTCGAACGTTTACGTCTTCGTTCGCGCCTTCGATCCCCACCCCGACAGCATCATCAAGCTACTCGAGCGTCGCGACACCTTCACTTCGTCGGACATGATCTGGCTGTTCATCGACTCGTATCACGACCGGCGAACCGGCTACGAGTTCGGGGTGAACGCCGCGGGTGTGAAGATCGATCAGGCCGTTTACGACGACGGGAACGAGGACCAGGCGTGGGACGCGGTGTGGGACGTCGCAACCCGCATCGACTCGCTCGGTTGGACCGCCGAGTTCCGGATTCCGCTCTCACAGCTGCGCTACAGCAGGGACC